>NZ_CAMJUE010000032.1 GCF_946408925.1 uncultured Methanobrevibacter sp. | reverse complement strand
AGTCCATTCTTCGTTTTCACCGTCTGCTGCTGCGTTGAGGTTTGCTATTGTGTCTGGTATGTCTTCATCGTGTAATAATTTGTACCAGATTTTAGCGTGTTCTCTTTCGTTTTTAGAGGTTTCCATGAAAATATCGTGGATTTGAACGTAACCTTCTTCTTTTGCTTTTGCTGCGAAGTATTGGTATTTAGTATGTGCTTGGGACTCGCCAGCGAAAGCTGCTTTTAAATTTTCTTCAGTTTTTGTACCTTTTAAATCAGTCATGATATACATCTCCAATGATATTAAGTATATGCTTTATAGTTTAAAAGGTTTTTTAAAAAATTTTGAAAAAATAAAAAAAGTTAAAAATGGTTTACCTATGCATCTGCATAGAGTAAACCAATTCCTCTATTGTAGAACAATATTATAAATCCGCCAAGAACAATTGAGGAAAGAAGAACACCGATAACAGGAATGAAAGTCAACAGAGAACCAATAACCGCAGCGATTGCAATAATTATTACCGCAATTATTAAAAATGCGATAACCTTAGCGAATCCTATTCTTTGAATGTCTTCAATTACTGCTCCGAATTTGAATGCCTCATCCAGCCGGCCAGTTTCGGCAAATCTGGCAATTGCAATAACTTCAAAAATACCGAAAATAATGAATACGATCATTGAAATGATTGCGGCAATTCCCAATCCAGTAAAGAGATGATTCAATCCGGCACCGATAGCTCCGGTAATAACGGCAAGAATCAATGTGATGAAAATCGGTACGATAAAGTAAATAATATTGATTATCAGAACTTTAACTCCATCCACAAAGTTGGCTGCAATGTCTATCATTGGATATTCGTCGGAATTGTCGAATGCATATTTTATGATGTCCAGGGAATAACCTGAAAGGATCAATGTGAAAATTAAACCTATAATGCCTCCAATGACATTTAAGGCTTCATTTGAAATTCCATAGGTCATGAAAACATTGGATATTCCTGCAAGCAACACCAATATTCCTACAATAAGAAAGTTTGTAATGTTTGAAAACGGATATTTGATAGAATCTGTGATTATTTCACCTAAACTCATCTTTTCACCTATTAAATTTATTTATTACTCCAAATATGAGCATAAATATTTTAAACTTAATAGTATTTAAAGATAGTGAAAATTACAAAAAAAGAGAAAAAAAAGATGAATATGATTATTCATCTACACCGAAGGATTTTTTAAGCAAGTCTGCGTTTACGAATCCTTCCTTATAAATTTTACCAGTGCTTAAGTCATTGATAACAACTTCTGCTGGAGCAAACATTCCTTTATCGATTTTGTAGAAGTCAAATTCTGCTTCTTTAAATACATCAAAGAATGGTTTTCCATATCCGTCAGCTGCGGAAGATGGTAATTTTGCAGCCACATCAGCAATGTCATCGTTTTCATCAGATTCAACATAGTAGTAAGTTCTTCCACCGAATAATACTGCATCGTTGGTTTTACCCATAGCTTTTAATCCGTCTGGGTCAACAGGTGCGATTGGTGCAATACCTGCTGCATGTTTTACTTTTGTCACATCAAATTTGATAGCTTCCAACATTTTGTAAGTTCCGTTTTCAACTACTCTACCTGAAATTTGGATAGATCCAACGAGAGAAGAAGTAGGAGCTACAAGCAAGTAAACATCTTTAACGTCAACATTACATTCATCAGCAATGTATTGTGCAACTTCATCACCAGGCAAGACATCTGCTTCCAAGGTTAGGATTGCCAAATCAGCATCTTTGTCTTCATATCCAATTTCTTCATAGGTTTCTGCAGGTTTAAGAGCGATTGCTCTTGCAGGTCCTGAACCTAATGCAAAGAAGTCCCCTACAGATACTGACCAACCTGCTTTTTGTGAACCTAAGGTTGAAATAGAAGGTGAGTCGGTTTTGATTTTTACTGAAGGGAGTGCGAATTTTTCAGACAAATCTCCAGGAATTGAAATTCCAACATCTGCAAGTCCACCAAGACAGACTTTGGTATAAAGTTCTCCTGCCTTGAAACTTCCATCGACATTCACACCACAGTCAATAACTGTAGCGCCATTGTCCAAAGTTGCAACAGCGATGTTTAATTCATCTGCTTTTTCAATCATTACATCTACGGTTTTTTTAGCTTCTACGTTTACACTTACCATAGTTTAACCTCTAATAACAATTAACTTAAAACATTAAGTTATTGTGTAAAAATTTATTGTTATTCTTATTTATATTTGACTAAATGATTTTTAACAATTATTCTTTGTCAATTTTTTCACGGGCCAAGGCTGAAATCGCATCATCCTCTGACTCTTTAACAATCTTTTCAAAGGATTTTTGAGACTCGATTTTATCAAAAGCAAACAGACGAACATCCGCACACTGGGCATTTAAAACAATGTCCATCCATAAATCTTCACTGTCAACGAATTTTGTAATATATTTAATATTATTCAGCATGTGCTGACTTTCTTTAGCGATTTTTATTAACAGTTCCTTATTTTTAATTTTAATTATTGCCTTTTCACGATTATAAAAAAAGAATTTGAAGTTTGTAGGACTGGATTCATCATCTGATGGGAAAATCTCATAGTTATGGTCATGAATGGCAATTTCTGTTAAGACCTCTTCATCGGTAATCTTTTCCAATGCATTATATGAAACATCAACATAATCAGTTCTGTCAACAATATATGCCAAAAGAGACTGATTTGAAATGGTTTGAACAATAAAGAGTTGAGTATCCTCATTTAAATTATCCAATGGAGTTTTTTTGAAAAATGATTCATCCAACTTTCCAATAACTCTTTGACGGGATTCCTCATCAAAATTATCATTTCTCATGATTTCCAATTCAAACCAGTTAGGATATTCTTCAAGAAGATAACAATCGTCGAAAATATGATCCAGCTTCACATCTTCAGAAAGTTCCCATTTTGATAAACTGGTGACATCAACCAATGAATCGCATCTTTTAAACATTCCTTCCATTGATTTTATATTGCTGACATCCCAATTAGACAAAGCGGATACATCACTCAATTCTTCACAATGCTTGAACATGCTCTTTAAGGATTTGACACTTGATATGTCCCATTTTTTCAGCGCCGAAATATTGGTTAATGAACTGCAATTTTTAAACAGATAATCGAATGAGGTAACATTGCTAACATCCCATTTTTTCAAATCAGAAACACTTTTAATGGAACTGCACCCTTCAAAAAGACCAGAAATTCTAGTTATGCCGGACAAGTCCCATTTTTTCAGGGGAGCGACACTTTTTATTGAAGAGCAATAGGCAAATATTGACAACAGACTATTATTATGAGTCATTAAAGTCAAATCCCAATTGGATAAAGCGGATATGTCTTTAATATTTGCGCAACTTCTAAACAGTGCAGTTATATTGAATGCATTTATCAGATTCCAATTTTTCAAAGGAGAAATGTCTTCCAAAGAAGTGCAGAACTCAAATAAGCATGCCATATCCCTTACGTTACTGACATCCCAATTTGCAAGTGCAGAAATATCAATAAGACGAACGCAATCCGCAAATAAATAATGCATATCATCAACATGACTGACATTCCAACTGGCCAGAGGAGATACATCAACCAAAGAGGAACATCCCATAAACATGCAAGACATATCTATAACATTAGAGACATCCCAACTGGCAAGAGAAGATATGTTTTCCAGACTGGAACATCCTTTAAACATGTTGCTGACATCTGTAACCGAAGAAACATCCCATGTATCCAGTGAGGATATTTCCACCAGTGATGTGCATCCTGAAAACATGTCTTTGGTGGTTGCAATGTTTCCGACACCCATAGTGACAATGGCTTTCAGATTCGCCAAATCCCTGTATCTGCCTTCTATGAAAGTCTCGCCAAACAAATCTTCGCTAATGTATAAAATATCTTCACGATTTTCGACTTGGTTCCAGCTGGTCAAGTTTGTCCCATCCGCCAGTATAATAAGAACATTAACATCTCCCAATTCATAAATACTTTCAGTAGTTGTGTTCAGATGTTCAAAATCATTTAAATAAATCCTTGCCATGTTAATCCTCTATCATTTAGTAATTTATCAATTTGTATGAATTGGTAATATTCCTGGTTTTCATTTTATGAACATATAGTTACCAAGTTATATCCAGACTAGTTTCCAGTTTGTTAATTTTTTAAACAATTATAGTTATTGTTATATGACAAATACCAATTTTACAATTAGTTTTAATCCAATTGCCCCATATATTCTGTTTTCACAGAAATTTTCAACATAAAATCAATCGAATAAAAGTCATCCAGTAAAAAAAATTAAATAACTAACTATAATAATATTATTCATTTGAATATATATAATTATATCATATGAACAAAATTCGATTATATTCATCCGATTGTGACGGATTAATACTCAAATCATCAAAAAAAAGCAAGGGAGAAAAACTCCCTATTTAATTTTAATTTTGATTGTTTTGGTAACTGCCCTGTAATTATTATTTCCCTTGAATGTAATTTTAGATAAGTATTTACCTTTTTTTGTTAACTTAACCTTAAAAATCGCAACACCTTTCTTGCCGGTTTTTGCAGTGTATTTCTTATTTTTTATTTTTAAAGTTAACTTGATGTTTTTCATCACACGTCCTTTGTTGTCCTTTAAAGTAGCTGTAACCTTTTTAATTTTAGTTTTTGCTTTGAATGTTTTGGATTTGGCAGTTATTTTAGGTTTTGCTTTTCCGACAATAATTTTAGCATCCGCACTTGATCCGATATGACTGTCATCTCCGGCAAAGTAAATGTTTGCAATATAATTTTTAGCAGGCAAATTAACTGACAGCCTGACCTGACCGTTTTTGTCGGTTGTTTTCCTGTAAGTGACACCATTTAATTTGATTGTGACTGTTCTGCCAGATAAAACATTGCCTTTTGTATCCTTCAGATTAACAGTTAAATCCTTAGCAACATTGTATACTGTAGTTACCTGAGGTGCAGCAATACTTGTTTTTGAACCTACACAAACGGCAAATGTGTTTGAATACACATCACCCATAAGATATCCATTTGAGAAATATCCATTATTGTACTGAACTGAAATTGTATGATAACCTTTTGACAATCCGGATATTGTCTCAACTACAGATCCATTTTCCATACTGTAAAACCCTCTGTTCACGCCGTCAACAGATATGTATGCATAGCAATATGAAATGGCGGGAGCTGTAATGTTAACCGCAACATCAGATCCGACATTCACCTCCAACGGAAGAGCGACCCTGATGTTTTCACTGTTTTTTACAACGTAAACTTCCTGAATTATCGGATAGTAACCGCCGGGATATGCAAATTCCAAATAGAATTTATTCAATCCCAAAGTATTACTTGATAATGCAACAGTGGATAACCTATTGAATATATTGCCTGAAGCCAATAGTTTACCTTTTTTATCCAAATTATAATCATAAACATTGAATTTTCCGTTAACCCATTCATGTGTCATCATGGAAATCTTAAATTCCTCGCCCAGACTGACAATGAAAGGAGCGGTAATTGTCGGAACAACTATACAGCTTACAGTGGTCTTCAATGTTCCGAAATCTTCACCGACATAAGTGAATGTGAGTGTATTTTCACCCAAATGGTTTAAATTCCATGCATGAATATAATGCTGAGCCCGTCCATTTGAATAAGGGACAACCTCATTTTTTACATTATTATAGCTTACTGTTAATGTTCCTGTAGCCTCCCATGGCAGATAAATATGAGCAACATTATCTGCAGGCAAGTTCACGGTATACAAATCAAGGTATGCCTCAAGTTTAGGATCTGTTGTAGGTGCCCTTTCCGCCACAGTAACAGTTTCATCTTTTAATGTATGGGTTGTGCCGTTTTCTGTGAAGTTGATTTGAATTTTATATTTGCCGTAACCTGCAAGCAAATCTGAAGCTGAAATATATCGGGATTTGTTACTGCAGTCAGGTATTTCTTCAAAATCTCCGTTTTTGACATTATATGTCAATTTGCGTGAACCGTTTACAAATATCTCCAAAGTCCCGTTGTTTAGATGATTTGAATCAATTATGATGAAACTGGGAGAGGTCCAATAATCCTCCAGACAGTAATAGGGATTTTGAAGCCAAATGTCAAAATCTTCTTTTTGTTTGATATTGACCGGAGTGTCAATTAGAGTATTTTCCTTGAATTTGACCTTGACATTATATGTTCCGACATCAAGACCCAAATCTGTCGGATAAATGAATTTTATATAGTTTTTATATGTTCCTCCATATCCGCCATCCTCAACTGAAAAGTAACCGTTTGTCACATCAAAACTTAATTTCTCCGCATCATCAACCAATACCCTGAAGGTGCCGTTTTCCTGTGAAGATGAGGAAATGTAAACAATTTCGTTCTCGGTCCAATCCTTTTTGTCATGTGAGTAATTTTCAGGAACTGTTACATAAAAATCGTCATCATAATACACACTCTCCAAACGTTCATCATCAGTGGAACTTTCAAGAGGCATTTCATCAGTCATATTTTCAGATGCACTTGCAGCACCTATTGTAAAAACAATCAGCAAAATACTAACTGCCAATAATTTCTTAAGATTCAAAACTGTAACCTCCATTTTAATCATTTTATCAATATATTGAATTTACTTATTGACTTTTTGTAATATTTATTTCCTTTAAACTTTATTTTCACTGTATAACTGCGTTTAAATAATTTTTTTGTAGACAGTTTAATTTCTCCTTTTTTATTTGTCTTAACCTTAATAGTTTTTCCGTTGATTTTAACGTAAACTCTAATCTTTTTAATTTTATATTTGGTTGAGTCCTTAATTACTGCAATTGTAGATTTGCTGCCTCTTTTAACTATTTTAGATTTCTTATATATTTTTGTAGCAAGTTTGGATGCCACCTTATATTTATTATTTCCACCTTTCTCTGCAATATTATTCTTGTATATGCATTTAATTGCACAGCCTTTAAACACAGCACCACCGTATAATTCAGCATTATTGTCTGTGAATTTACAGTTATTTAATTTTGTTTTATATGCTGCACCTCCCCATGTTGCAGAATTATTTTCAAATACACAATTTAATGAAGATCCCTTATAAATTGCACCACCATACATCGCATTATTATTTATGAATCTGCAATTTATTGCAGGAGCGGTGTTGACTGCACCTCCCCACAAACTGGCAAAATTATTTTCAAACAGACAGTTATTGCATGCAAAACAGTACCATAATGCTCCACCATAACATGCAACGTTTCCTATAAACCTGCAATTATATACCGAACCGTAATACATTGCACCTCCCCAGTATATTGCACTGTTATTGATAAATGCACATCCCTTTGCAACGCCTTCATTCATTGCACCGGCATTTACGGCATAGTTATTAATAAAATTACAGTTAATACATGTTGAATATCCGAATATGGCGCCTCCATTAATTTCATTATTGTCATTATAATCAACATTTCCATTTATGAAATTAATGTTTTTGAAGATAACCTTCTCATTTTTCACAAAAAAAATCCTTGCCTTTTCATTACCGTTTAATGTATGTCCGTTTCCATGAATGGTTACTGCTTTTGTTATCTTTATCCCATATTTGAATTTTGAATCTGTTTTAGGATTATAAGTGTAATCATGATTCAAATATATATTCCTGTTATTATTAGAATTGATTAATTTGTTCAAATCTGAAAAGGATTTTGTGGTTGTGGCTGACAACATATCCTCTGAAACTTGTTTTGAAATGATATCTTCAGTTAATGGGCTTTTTTTGATTGAATCATCAACATCGTCATTTGATTGAATAAAATGAAATTCCTCGTATGACTCCTTAAAATTTTCTTTATCATTATTGCATCCTTTTTCAGAAAAATCACATTGTCCTCCGACAGTATTTATTTCAAATTGATGGAAGCTGTCATCCGGAACATCAACTTCACTCAAAATGACAACATTATCGTTTTCAGCAGCACTTGCACATGCAATGCACGATAAGATTAATAATATTGTCCCAATTAAAAAAATCTTTTTAAAAACCATTTTCACAACCTTCAATTTTTTATAATCATATTATTAATTTAAAAAATATATAAGTCGAATAAATGATTTTATTTAATTTAAATTAATATCTGTCAATGTGAACCTTGGACTCGTCATATCTCAACTTAACTTCACCCTCATGTGCAGGATATCCGACACAGATTACAGAAAATGGAATGCAATAATCTGGAATGTTTAAATACTCCTTTAGCTTTAAAACCCTATCTTCTATTGGATGAAAACCCAACCAGACTGCTCCAAGACCTTCATGAGTTGCCTGAAGCAATATGTTTTCATTGCATGCGCCAAGGTCCTGTTCAATCATCATGTGAAACCTGCATTCATTGAGGTTTCCAAGAGTTACAATGAGATGAGACGCATTCCCGGCAGGTTTTGCATATTCATGCATCCCTGAAATAGCCAATTTGTCTTCTTCATCACTGACTACAATGAATTCCCAAGGCTGTTGATTGCCTGCTGAAGGTGCCTGCATACCTGCCTTCAATAAGTTTTCAATTTTCTCGTCCGGAACATTTTCGTCTGTAAATCTGCGTACACTATATCTTTTGAATATCAAACTCATTTTAATCACTTCTGAAATAAATCCTCAATTTCCTCACGAATGAAAGGATAATCGTTACTGTCCGACAATATCTGAATCTGATCGGAATACTGTATGTTGAAATCTTCCGTTGGAATTATATATTTGCCGTTCCTTATAACTGACACCACAATTGCATTTTTTGGAAATGGAATATCCTTAATCTTAAAGTTAATGTAATTGCAGTCGAGAGGCACAACATATTCACTTAAGACATGTTTTGATGGCTTTTTAACATATTCCCTGTTTTTCTTTAAAAGCAGTCTGTCATATAATGACTCATAAATCGGTTCATTACCGAGAAGTGTAGGAATAACGTAAGCTATCAGGGACACTATAACCATTGCAACAAGGGACTCGGTTGAACCTGACATTTCAGCCAGAAGAACAATGCCTGTGATTGGTGAGCGGACGGTTGCTGCGAAAAATCCGGCCATAGAAATGACAATAAAACGGTAAATCAAATCATGCTGCAGTCCCAGTGAAGGCACGGCAACGCTTCCAAATACAGCACCTATATAAGCCCCCAATACCAGAATTGGCAGGAATATGCCTCCAGGCGCTCCTGATGAGAATGAAAACATTGAAAAGAGATACTTCAAAACCAGCAATAAGACCAAAACACCTAAAGATGGAACGGCAACATCAAGCATGTCCATCATGAAGTGTCCTCCGTCACTGATTTCGGGAATGGTAAGTGCCACCACACCGGAAACCATGAACACCAATACGAACTTAAGCCATGAAGGTATCCTGAGGCGGTTTACAATATCGCTTGACCTTATCATTCCGACATTATAGATATAACCCAAAAATCCAATTACAACTCCCAATATAATTAAAATCCAGTATGATTCAAGTGGAATGTCATATATTGGAAATGACAATATTGTGGCCTGTCCGAAAATAATCTTTGATACGAAATCGGCGACAATTGCCGAAACCAATGCTATAAAAACAAGTGTCTTGTCAAATCCGTGGTTTATCTCTTCAAATACAAATATCACACCCGCAAGAGGGGCATTGAAAGCTGCAGTAATACCTACTGCCGAACCTACAAGAATCAGTCTCAGCTCATCGGTTTTTGATCCCTTGAAAAGTTTGGCAACACCTTTACCTGCCATACCTCCGATTTGTACTGACGGGCCTTCCGGACCAAGTGACAGTCCTCCAAGAGCTGTCAGGACTCCGGCTATTATTTTTGAAAACAAAACCTTTGCCCAATTTGCCTCCATATGACCTTTTACCTCGGCATATATCTGAGGTATTCCGCTTCCGGACGAGTCAACTTCCCATCTGGTTAAAAAATCGATTAAAATTCCCATTATTGCAAGGGCTGCGAAAAATAGGATAATGTATAATACATTTCCATGTATTATACTTAAATAATCTCTAAGTACTGTTTCTGAACCTGCAAGTAAAAAACGGTATAAGCATACCATCAATCCTGCAAATATACCCACCATCACTCCCTGTATGGTTAGCCGGAAGATATATTTTGGATTTTCACTTACTGATTTTAGAGTTTTTTCAAGAGATTTCATTATTCAATACTTTATTCCAACTCGTATAAATTATTTTCATAGTCCTTTACAAAATATCTTATATGTTTTCTTCCTCCTGTGTAGATTTCATGGCCTTCGGCTTGAAGCTTTTTGATTTGATATTCGATTCCTCCCGGATATTTTGGATTTAACTCCCCATCAGTTTTAAGGGTTCTCCAAAATGGAATCCTGTGAAATTCCCTTTCGCAACTTGCATGAGCTGCAAGGTTAATGAAAATTCCTGCAGTCATTGGGCATGTGAAATCCGCATGATAATGTTTTGACAGATATTCCCTGATGTCTTTTGCTGTAATTACCTTTCCGTATGGGATTTCGGCCATGATTCCATTGTAAAACATTGGCGGTGCAATGAGCATGTTTTGACCACCATAATGTTCAATGGATTTTTTATCTTCGATAACAACTATTTTCGGCATATCTTTAGAGTCTTTTAATTTTTCGTTGAAAGTTTTGCGTGCCATAGTATCACCTAAACTACTTCGCATGGAAACGAACTAATTTTTGAATAGCATGATATAAAAAGCTTATGGCTTGAAATTTTGTCAAATTTAAGTTTAAAGTATTCTATAAAACCTTAATTTAAAAAAATCAACAAATAATTAACTATAATCAATTATGAACAAAATTAAAAGTTTATTTGAAAATAAAGGAAATGTTTAAAAAAATAATAAAAGTAGATATTGATTAATATCTACCTTCGAACTTTAACACTTCTTTTGACAGTGTCTTTCAAGTAAGTGACCTGATAAGTTACTTTCTTACCCGCTTTAAGCTTTTTAAGCACGGATTTTTTGATGGTAACTTTTGCAAGACCTTTTTTGTTGGTTTTTGCAGTGTACTTTTTGCCTTTGAATTTAAAGACTACTTTTTTATATTTAAGTGCTTTTGAACCTTGTTTTAAAGTAGCTTTCAATATCACTTTTTTAGCAGACCTTTTGACAGTCACTTTTGAAAGTTTAAGTACCTGTTTGACAACAAGAGAGTTTTTGACAGTTTGACCGAAATATGTTGCGGTTATTGTGTATTTTCCAGGAGTAATTGTGTTAGGTATTTTCAATATAGCATAACCATTTGCATCGGTTCTTACATTAAATGATTTTTTACCGATTTTAACAACTACAACTTCATTTTTACCTGCGAAATTACCCATGTCATCTTTTACACGGACTTTATAAGTGTGTCCGTCAAAGTAGTACATGTTTACATTTGCACTGCTAGCAAATCTTGAAACGATATTAACAGTGATTCTTGCTGTTTCATTGTTTAAAGGATTGAATAAGTCTATATAGTGTGTTCCAATACTGTTTCCTCTATATATTGTAAGATCCACAACACCCTCATCATTTGTTTTAGATAACACCTCATCTCCATCGAATTTAATTGTTACAGTAGTATTGGCTAACGGTTTGGCATTTAAATCCAAGAATTGCGCTGAAAGTGTTAATTGGGTATTATATGCTATGGTAACTGAGGTTAGGCCTCCAACATCAATACTTGGCTTGACGACAACATAGTTTTTGAAGGTTTGATTTTGATAATATACAGTTACTTCATAAGTTCCGGTCTTGAGATTTCCCAGGCTGACACTGCCGCTGCCGTTTTCATCAATAGTTACAGTCCTATTGGCTCCATTGAATCCTACTGTGAAATTGTCAGAAGCATTTCCAACAGTAAAGATTACCTCTTTGCCGTCATAACATTTTATGATAGTTTTAGTGACTAAAGAGTTATGATAAGTATATACCTTAATAGGAGCTACAGAATCTGAAAGATAGATCATTTTACCGTTTTCCATAACGAAAGAGTTATTTTTAAGCAATTGCTGTCTTGAATTGTCAAGTATAGGTACTGAAGATGATTTGATTCTGACTGAAAATACAGTGTTGTTTTCAACAGCAATCATCTGATTCAGTTTGATTTTATTGTATCCCGCATGGTCCACAACTCCACTTTGGGCATATACCAAATTCTCATCAACATAGACTGAAATTGTGTATGGAGTATTTGCCTTTTCAAAGTATGATCCGACAGCCGCAATGAAATCGCCATCCTGACTTACGAATGCATCCTCATATACTGTGTATTTATCATTAAAACCGTTAAGTCCAGCAACTTCAACCTGATAGAGCTTTTCATAGTCAGTGTTTTCTATTATAAAACCGACAACATCGGAATCCTGCAGTGAATAGTCATAGTATGAAAGGTAGAAGTATCCGTTATCACCCCAGTCAGTTCCCCAACTGTTTTTACATATCCATGCACCGTCACCTGCTGGGGTGTTTGTAAACTGGCTTTTTGAGAATGTGTCATTCCATCCGACAAGTGTCACATAATGATTTCCGGACTTGTCTGAATTGTACACTGATTTATACTTGTCATTATAGCTTCCATCTCTACTGTTTGCACCGAAAACGTATATGTTTAATGCTCCATATTTGATTAAAGCCTCTTTAATGGCCTTCTTGTCTGATATATCTACAAAAACGGCACCTGCTATATGATATGCATCAGGTGAGAAACTCAATGAAGATATTTTTCCAAGCTCATCATATACATCATCTGTAGCGTTTATTGCACCCAGCCAGCTTAGGAAGTATGCAGAACTGCCATAATAATTTCCAGATTCACTTGCTTTTGAATCTCCATATATTGAATAACGAATACCCATGTTTTGAATATTGTTTTCAGAAATGTCCAATGTAATGCCTGTTGCTTTTAGGAATGCGGATTCAAATGCTCCTGCAGCACCGAATGCCCAGCATGCACCCATTGATCCCTGGTCTTTTACAGGTGTTACAAGATTGTAGTTTCTTAAATCAAAATACTTATCGTTTGCTGAAGCGTTAGTTATGTTTTTAGGATTCAATACTATTTCAACACCATTATATCTTACCATAAATTCGGATTTGGTTAAATTTACAAACTTATTTAAGTTACCGCAATCATTTATACTTGAAGATGGTTCATCGAAATATGAGCGGACATCCTCACCGTTGTTTTCAAAGGTGGATTTGCTAATTGAATATTTGCTATCATAGATAAATATTGCTCCACCTTGTAATGCGGCATTATCTCTGAATGCAGAATTGTCTACATACAAAGACATGCAATCAAAGAATATTGCTCCACCATCTTGTTTTGCCTTATTGGCTGTAAAATTGACATTGTTTATTTTCAATAAAACATTTGAGGTATAGATTGCTCCACCATTTTCTTTTGCTTCATTTCTGATGAATTGTGAATGTGCAATTTCAGCAGAACCTCCCAGCTGCAGCATTGCTCCGCCAAACTCAGAGGAACAGTTGTTGAATATTGTGTTGTTGATTGAAACAGATCCATTAGTTTGACCGTTACTGGCTCCATATATATCAAAAAAGAGTGCTCCACCGTTTTTAGTGGATGAAACATTGATAAACTCACAATCATCAATATATGTGGTACTGAATTCTGTAGTTCCCTTAACTGCAATGGCACCTGCAGTGAGGTTTGCATGCAGATTGTGGAATTTTGATTTTTTAATATGAGTTTTAAAAGTATTATATATTGCAGTTGCATATTTTGAAGTGGTGTTTGCAAATATTGAATCAGTAATGTCCAGTTCACTTGAAGCACCATATATCAAACCCCATTGAACAGGATTGGCGCTTTTAAATAATGCATTATTTAAAATTACATTACTTGAAAGAGCAAAAATAGAAGCCCCTCTTATTGCATCATTATCCACGAACTTGTCGCCACTACTTTGATAAATAGCGTTCTCACAATATACTGCAGCCCCATCAGTGATATCATGATTGTTCTCAAAGGTTACATTGAAAGTGCTTAGCCTTGAGTTAGCCAAAATTATTGTTGAGTTGAGACCGTTTCTAATCACCATGTTTTTAAGAACTATATTACTGCCATCAGTTATTTTGAAAACACCTGCTTTGTTGTTTGCATCTATTATTTTACCATTACCGTCGATTGTGAGATTTCTATTGACAATATTAATATATTCCTTACCTTTATCCGTATCATTATACTTATAATTAATATCCAGTTTCACTGTAGAGTCTGTAGTGTTTATCTTATTTGACAAATCTGTGTAGGTTCCTTCAAAAGCATCTGACAAAATATCCTCATCAGCTGCCTTGATTGTGTCATGTGCGGTTTGATTTGCATCCTGTGCACACACAGCCCCCATAGACAATACAAGTAAAAACAGAAAGATTATTCCTATTTTATAAAATTTCATAATAACCTCCTATATTCAATTTATATTTATTATAGTTAAAAAATATTCGGTTTAAAAACAAAATATTAATATCAATTCAAAAACATAAGTTTAATTATAAAAAATGATAAACTGGTCCAGATGATTAAAAAGTTATTTAAAAACAATAAATTCATATTCATTTTCACTTTCCTTGTGGAATTCATATTATACTACATATTTGAGTATACCTCATTTACAGGAGAGTACATCCTTGCAGATATCGGAATAGCTCCGGTATTCGGTTTGATGTTTGGGCCGGCAGGAGCTCTTGGACAGGCATCTGCATCATTGGTGTTTGAGTTAATGATAGGATTTAATGTCATTGCCAGCCTTATTGATTTTGGAATCATGTTTTTCATATCAATTTTTGCATATAAGCTGTGGTACACAATATTTGACAGCGATAAAATTGACACTCCAAGGTTTGATTCAATTAATAATATCTTAAAATTCCTGTATATAATATTTTTAACTTCAGTCGTCTATTGGGCATTGATAAACATTGCATTTTATGCATATCCTGGAATAGAGCCGATTTATCCGTTGACATCAAGAATCAGCAGGCTATCATATATCATCAACAACTTTATCTTTGCGATAATATTCGGACTGTTTTTCATAAGCAGCTTCAACACCTTGAAAATACCCCTTCATGTCCCTAAAAAATTCATTACAAAAATAAACATCAAACAAAAATACTTCACAGTCAGTTATGCAATAATTTTCATTTATATAACACTTACAGGCGCTTCAATTATACAAAATGACCTTCTGGAAAACATCTTGTTCCTATTTACAATAATCGTGTCAATATTATACTGTCTAAACACTTTCAACATCGACATAAAACATAAGTCCTCCAACTATTCGATTATAGAACAGATCATATTGATCTTTTTAATCATGATGAATACGACATTCATAATCAATTTTGGATTTTTTGAAATAACGGGATTTTATATTCTTAAAAATGCCGATGCGGAATTCAGATTCCTAATAACAATAGCAGTTTCAACTACATTCATCATACTGCTGTCATTGATACACATCCACTACGTTGAAAAGATTATTACAAATCCAATCTACGAACTGATCAGTTCAGTAAAGAAATACATGAAACAGGAACCCAGTTCCAAATTAAAGGAATATTCAAAAAACGATACAGAAGTTGGAATGTTAATCAAAACCTTTTTAAACTTATCCGATAAGATCAAAAGCAATTTTGTTGAAATTCAGAACATCACCGCTGAAAATGAAAGAATAGAAACTGAACTGAATGTTGCAAGTGGTATTCAGTTAAATATGCTTCCCAAAAACTTTGAGGAATTCTCAAAAGGCAAGGCCTTTGAAATATATGCATATATGAACCCTGCAAGAGAAGTTGGAGGGGACTTTTATGACTACTTCAATATCGATGATGAAAACATCAGTTTTGTTATTGGTGATGTGAGCGGCAAGGGAATGCCTGCAACATTATTCATGGTTAAAACAATGCATCTGATTAAAAACCACTCCAAATTCAGCAATAGCACCTCTGAAATAATGGAGGATGTGAATAACCTCTCATGTGAAAGGAATGAAGAGACACTGTTTGTGACAACATGGATTGGGAGACTGAATCTGAAAACCGGAAAGCTGACCTATGTGAATGCCGGACACAACCCTCCGCTGGTGAAAATGAACGATGAAAACTTCAGATACCTTGATGAGGAACCTGACTTGGTCATTGGAATAATGGAAAACATGGATTATGTTGAGCATGAAATGACATTGAATAAGGGAGACATGATATTCCTATATACCGATGGGGTTACCGATGCCAATGATATTGATGAAAGACTTTACGGGGAAAAACGTCTGAAAAATGCAATAAACAGGCATAATGACAGTGAATTGACCGACATAATAAATGAAATCAAAAAGGACATTGACCAATTCTGCAATGCCCAGGAACAGTTTGATGACATGACCATGTTAATAATAAAATATAACGGAGAGGATTAGATGATTAAAGAGCTTTTCAAATCACGCAGGTTCATTACAGTATTATCCATGGCATTAACATTAGTTATCATGGTTATCAGCAACTTTTTCATTCCAAGCGATACCATGCCTGTGGAGTTTTCAACCGTGCCCATCTTAAGCCTGTTACTGGGTCCATATGCAATAGTGGGATTTTTAATTGTTGAAGTGCTGAATTGGATATTCTTTTTTAAAGTAACAAATCCGCAATTCATTTTATTTAATGGTGTGTTTGTCATTCTTCTTGGAACACTTCCTTGGAAATTATGGTATTGCATACAAAACAAAAACGGTTTTGAAGTTCCCAACATGAACAGTTTATATAATTTCATTAAAGAACTGGTTATCCTGCTTATCATAGCTTTAGAATCATACATTTTAATAAATAATGACCTTTGCATGATTGAAACTCCAAATATGAATTTATACTTTTCAACAGCAGTGATGAGTTTTGTACTGCTGCTGATATTCATAGGATTGTTTGGTCGCTTTAAAATTCCTGTATACACTCCAAGAATGCAATTCAAAAAAATCCTGCCAAAAAAAATTTATGACCTGTCCCTATTAATTTCAATTTGCATACTTGTAGGGATAATATTAACCAAAAACTTCAACAATAACTATATTGTCATTCTATCATTGATATTTACAACAATATTTTTAATTAAGCCCTACGAAAAGGGAGTTTTTGACATTGATTCCACAATAAAGCTCAATATGTTTTATAAAGTCTGCATATCCATTTTCATTATAATAATAATTTTGTCCCTTTTCATAACAATATCAATCGTAGGTGCTGTAAATCTAATATACCACTTTAATGAGGAGGTAAACAGGGAAGTTCTCTTTTATGATTATGTATCAATCTTTGCAAACTTCATTATCGTATTTTTAATCCCTTTAATAATTTATATGCTATTTTTAGAAAGGCAAATGATAAATCCTATCAAACAACTGTCAAAGTACTTATCCAATGATATTGACACTTATGATGATGTGGAGAGATTAGAAAATAATTTAAATTCAATCACTGTCAAAAATGAAATTAAATCCCTGTCAGAATCACTGATTGATATGGAAAAAAATTTAGTGGACTACGGAGCGGAATTGATAGAGGTTACAAGTGAAAAGGAAAGGTATGAAACCGAACTTAAGTTGGCACACGACATTCAGAATTCAATGATACCGACAGACTTTGAAAACTTCAATGAAAATAAAAACTTTGACATTTGGGGTTCAATGGAGGCCGCACGTGAAGTGGGAGGCGACTTTTACGATTATTTCCAAATCAATGAGGACAATATAGGATTTGTGATTGGAGATGTCAGCGGAAAAGGAGTTACCGCAGCATTGATAATGGTTAAGGCCATGACCTTGATTGAGGATTATGCAAAGCAATACAAAGATCTTTCCAAAGTCTTTTATGAGGTAAACAATGAACTTTGCAACGGCAATTCTGAAGGACTGTTTGTCACATGCTGGTTTGGACGCCTAAACACTAAAACCGGAGAAGTTACATATATCAATGCAGGACACAATCCTCCATTAATCAAAGGGGAAAGCGGCTTTGAGTACCTGAATTCAGAACCGGATCTGGTATTGGCCGCAATGGAAGACATGCCCTATGATGAGAAGGTTATTCAGCTGGGACACGGTGATATGATATATCTATACACAGATGGAGTTACAGAAGCCAATGACAATTATAAAGGATTTTATGGTGAAGAAAGATTGCAGAATATCTTAAACAGCCATAAAAGTGATGATTTAAATGTCATAATTGATTCGATTAAAAAAGACATTGATGAATTCTGCAATAATCAGGAACAGTTTGACGATACAACAATGTTCATTCTCAGGTTCAATTAGAGCTTCGCCATGTGTTTCCGCAATTTGCACAGCGGATGAAATTGGTTGGTGCCTCATCGGCGGATCTTGTCTGCACTGTCCACCAGTATCCCTTGGTTCCTCCGCATTTGTAGCAGGTTATTGTGGTTGTGGGCAGGGCCACATTGTTTCTGTCGGTGACGATTACCTTGTTTTCGGGATTTTTCTCCCCTTCCATTGTATATTGCTCTTCAATATCTTCATCTTTGAGAGATTTTACATAGCCACATCTACATTTAATCATGCCTTTTTTAGGCATTAACATCTTACCACATTTAGGACAGAATTCCATATTAATAAACACCATTAAAAATTCGTAACTATTAGTTTAATCAATCATATATTTAAAATTATCTCAAGGAAAATATGAGGACAATTGCTGAAAAAATAATCAGCAGTGACTGTGAGTCAAATACCATATTTTTGCCAAAATCAATTATGCCAAACACCGACATGTTAAAAAAAAGCGGCATGACATAAGTGAAAAACAGATAAAACACTATCAGAGAGATAATAACCAAAGCAATCTTTTGGGATTTGCCCTCGATGAGCTTTTCATCCACAATCCTGTTTACACCATATCCGGCAAAAACATATACCCCCAGAAGAACTCCAAGATATGCAAGATTATCAATCTTTACTGTTGACAATGCAAAACAAAGCATTACAGTTATTATAACGGAAATGATGAAATGCATTATCATCAATCTTGATACTTGACCGTACTGCACTTATTCCACCACTTTTTTACGGTCTTTCAGGTAGAGCAGGAAATTAAATATCAACATCAAAATTCCAAAGATTGCCAGATAAACAGGAGTGTTTAATGTCAAGTCCAATCTGGCACCGTCAAATACTAAAATGAGATAATCGGATGATGCAAACACATTTCCGAAAAGCAACGGCACGATAAACATGAACAGTAAATCAAATATTATTATAAACGCAGCTGCATAAATAAACCTTTGGTAATTGTTTTGGATATTGCCTGCCTGGACAAGAATATCAATACAGTAAACCACAATGAAGTATAATCCGAAGATATTTGCAATATACATCACATCCATCAGATGGAGCGTTTTTAAAAAGTAACATCCGACCAATGTAATAATCAAAGCAGTTATGAAGTTTATTATTACAACTCTGTAAAACTCATTGTCATTCATCAGTTAAATATTGTACTTTAAAATATAAAAAAGTTTTAAAAAAAAAGTTAGATGTGAAAGGTCTAGCCTTCCACCATTATCAGCTTACCCGTCGCAGGGTCCTTGTAAACTTTACCCATTTCGGTGTAGCCCTGACCGGAACTGTTTGAAGTGTCCGGGGTTTCGTTAAGCTGCTGGCCCTGATCGACTTCTGTCATGGTTTGTTGCTGCATTTGTTCCTGAATATTCTGGTTTGGATCAATCATTGCCTGCATGTTCCAGCTTATGATAACAAAAACTAAAAAACCAACAGCAATAACAAGCATTGCATCCACAAGATTGGATGTACCTGCCATTGGGTCTTCTTCGACGCGCTGACGTCTACGCCTTCCATTTTTTCTTACCATAAAATCACTGTTTACTCATTCTATCAAGAACTGCATCAATTAAAGCATCCAAGTCAGACAGGTATCTGTCATACCATCCTGAACGTATTTTTCCAATGAAGTAACATAATGCACCGGACCCTATACCTACAATTGTAGTGTTGAATGCAACTGTAAGGGAAGATGCCAATGTGTTGATGTCTCCCGCACCCAATGCGGCAAGACCAGGACCCATAGGAATCAATGTACCCATCAATCCCAAGGTTGGACCAATACGTGTGATAATGTCTGTTTTTTGCAATGAACTCATTGTCTTTTCTTCTTCAAATTCAAATAGCTTACGTGCAAGTGCCTCTCTTGAAGCGTTGCCCAATTCTGATGAAGAAGCGATTTCATCCAATGCCTTTTTCTGAGCCTTTGGAATTTTTGCACTGTTTATTACATTTTTTAACTCATCAACGGATGCCGCTCTGTTAATCTCATAAATCAAATCTCTGATTGTTCCAACTGGAACTTTACGTCTTGAAGTATACTCTGCAATGGCTCCACCCAATGTAATGATTGAAATTATAACAATAACAAGTAGAATAATCAATACTGGTATTGTTAAACTTTGTGAGATTACATCAAGGGAACCTGTTAAAAATTCTCCACCGGGAATATTTAATGCCATATCTTTTCACCTTTATCTTAAAATACTTCTGCCTCTTTTATTTAAAACAATGCCTCCAGCAAGTAAGATGGCGAATGCCAATATTACCATCAGGACATCTTGAGGAGAACCCATTGTAATTGGACTTGTGGTTTTTGATAATGCTCCTGCAATGTTTGGTATAACAATCGCTGAAAGTAAGAAATATGCACCAAGCAAAAGCATAAAATTGCCTAAAACAATTGGGTAAGGCCTTTTGATTACCCTAACAATAGTGTTTGATGCAAAATAGGTTACAATCATTACTGCCACAAGCGCAGCTGCCGCATACCAGCTTAAGTTAAGTGAACTGACACCAATTGTTGGTGCAACAATCAAAACGCTTGCTATAATTGAACCGAAACAACATGGACAAGGAGCAATGATAGCCAGAGAAGTTGCAGTTGAGGTATTCTTATCATGGATTTTCCACTCTCTTATTGTAAATAAACCTGCAATAATCATGATTGAAGCCATAATAATGTAAAATATTGTATTATAGCTGTAAATTGCCTGAATCAATTGTTCAGAGTATAGTGAAGCAACAGCAGAAATTAAAACTACCCCTCCACCATAGGCAATGCAGATTACTGCGAATAATTTTTTTGACAAATTAGCCAAACCTGACGCCAATCCTATCTTTATACCAAAAACAAGAACGGATGCGAATATTCCAACTTGCCACAATACACTCATCATATCCATATTAAATTCTCCATATAAAATTAAATTGAATTAATTACAACTTAATATTTATCTAATAAAATATATAAAATTTTTTTTAAAAACGATGTGTAACAAGAAAACCATCAATAATATATTAATCTTACAGTTAAAAAAAGTTTATGAAAAAAATGGCTTTGTAGAAATCCTATTTGATTTTTGCAAAAATTTTTTAAAAATTTATTTTTATTTCTATTTTTACTTATAATCTATTAAAATTGTCTAATTATTGTGTATTAAGATTTACACTTGAAATTTCACATCGATTAGAAAAAATAAGCAATATATAATTATATATAGTAAAATGGAGAATAAATATTAATATGAAACGCGAAAATACCTATTCTCCAATTAGTTGTTTGTTTTCAAAGCAATTAAATCTTTCGGATCACTCCTATAAAGTTTAGACTTTTTTTGCTGAATTTGAATATGGACTTTTTTTTA
>NZ_CAMJUE010000031.1 GCF_946408925.1 uncultured Methanobrevibacter sp. | reverse complement strand
AAATGGAATCATTTATTATTCATTGAATATAAAAATATGAATATGAATGATTATGTTGAAGTTATAGGAGTTGAACACCTTAAAACTGTACTGTCAGGCCTTTCTCCTGAAGATATTGTTAAACCTGCTTATGACAATTGGATGGGAGGTATTAAAACCGGACATACTGTTTTGAACCTTGAAACAGGCAGGGTTTATGGTTTGGGTATTGAATTTAATCAGCTTCCATTGGCTGATGATATTTATATTGAGTTGTATACCATTAAATCTCATGAAGAGCCTTTAAATGAAGAGGAGTTTTTTTCTGCTCAGGAATATGAGGAGTTTCTGGAGTTCAGCAGTGATGATCCGTGTGAATATATCCCGGATATAATAACTGATTTTTGTGAAAAGAAAGGTATTGATGAGTATGAGCGCACTATTGGACTTTTGGCGTATAACTTTGAAAAACATGAACAGGCCAACTATAACATGTGGGAGTCCAAGATTTTAAACAAATATTATGATGCAATATATGAAAACCATAATCCATTTGAATTTTCACAATCAACTCTATAAACATTATTCTTTTGGCACCTGTTTGTCCAATTGGAATTTTTTCCGTCCGTAACATGATAACGGATTGTTTATTCCTTTGCATGACTTGTCTGGATGGCATAGGTTAGGCAGGTGTATCTTGATTTTTTCACAGCTCATAGGTGTGTACCATTTGGTTTCGCCTTCGTGGTTTATGTCTACCCTTTCATGCATTCCGAATCCCAGTTTTGATATGATATTTATCTTTTCCTGTGGCTGGTCGTCAAATAATGGCGGTGTACAGTTGTCTGCCGCATCAAAAATAAGTGGCAGGATTTCGTTTTCTGTTATGGTTAAATCCGGATCCATATCTGATACTTTAACAGTTTCATCCGATGCGAATATTCTTGGATAGAGTCTTGCATATGATGCAAATGAGGTTAGAAGCAACACTATTGCATCGTTACGTCCTCCGGATGAGACTCCTTCAATTGTTGCCTTTATGCATGGTGGAAATGCTTCAGGATTGAGTTTTCCGGCTTCAACAGTTCCGAATATTCCTCCGCTTCCTGCATAGTATTGGTTGTATTTGCTTGTTTCTTCGGGAATGAATTCCTTAAGGTCTTCGCCTATTTTGATTATTGCAGGGTGCATTTCAACTCTGGCAGACATTTCCTTAATTCTGGCAATGTATTCTTCGGTTTTCTGCATTATGAGACGTGACAATATCTGTTCTTTAACGCTGTCTCCGATTAGTATATTATACATTCTTTCAGGACTTCTGTCTGTAAATTCATCGCCAAAGCGGTATAGGAAGTCTTCCTGCTGCAGCACTATGTCTCCGTTGTCAATCAAAAGGTCGGTCAGCTTCAGTTTCTTGGATGCCACCACATCGCTTAGGGATTTCCAGCTGATTGCACCATCCACTTTTACTTCATCGAGGACTTCATCTATGATTTCTGCTCTGGACATTGGCGGAATCTTTGATAGACGTTCCAGAATCAGTGTTCCCTGTGATTCGATGAAGAGTCTGGTTTCCCGTGATCCTAAATTGAACTGTATTGCTATGGCCTGGCATAGGATGTGGAATGTCACTACGTCTTTGGCGAATATTTCCTCATTGGTGAGATATTCGAATTCGGCTTGTGTGAAGTTTTTGTTGTTCTTTTTTTCTATTGCCCATTGTATTCTTTTCATGCACAGGTCTGAGTATGATTTGGGAATAAGTGAATCATCGGATATTTTTTGGTTGTATGTATGGGTGCAGATTTCTATCAGTGACTCGTCAGTGTCGAATATTTGATTTAAATCGCCATATTCTCTGATTATCTGTCTTCCTTCATCGGATAATGGGTTGATAAATGAAACTTCTGCCATGTTCTTTACTTTTTATTTCATGTTTTAAATAGATAACCTATTTTTCAAGTCAATATTGCTGTCGCCTCGTCAGGTGCCTATATTTTTGGGGTTTTATAAATTTTGCAATTTGGGCATAATATATTGATATAACAGTGTTAAAAAATAACTATTATTAAATAAGACAAACATAATTATATCATGTTTAAAATAATTGAGGAGATAAGCTAAATGTCAAAAATATTTATTTCATGTGCACTTCCTTATGCAAACGGACCATGTCATTTGGGTCATATCCGTTCTACATACCTCCCAGCAGACATATATGCAAGGTATAATCGGATGATTGGAAATGACGTGCTCATGGTTTGTGCTACAGATGAACATGGAACACCAATTGCTGTTAAAGCAGATAAAGAAAATAAAAAGCCAATTGAAATATCAAAAAGATATCATGATATGATTGTCCGTGATGTGGAGGCAATGAACATTTCACTGGACAACTTTACAAGAACTACCGATGAAGCCCACTATGAAATAGCAAAGAATTTCTTTAAAGACCTATACGATAAGGATTTAATCTACAGAGAAGACATTCAGCAGCTGTACTGTCCTAACTGTAACAAGTTCCTTCCGGACCGTTATGTTGAGGGTTTATGCCCTGTATGTGGAGCTGAAGCAAGAGGAGACCACTGTGAAAAATGTGGAAAGGCGCTTGATCCAACCGAACTTGATGAGCCTCACTGCATTACCTGTGGAACCACTCCAATAATCAAGGACACATTCCAGTATGCATTCAAATTGTCTGAATTTGAAGATGACCTGAAGGAATATATTTCCAATAATGATAACCTTCCTGCAAACGTTAAGAATTATGCATCCAACTGGCTGAAAGAAGGATTGAACGACTGGATTTTAACCCGTGATATGGATTGGGGTATACCTGTACCGTTGGATGAAGCCAAAGGGAAAGTATTATATGTTTGGATTGAAGCATTTCTTGGATATATCTCATCAGCATCACAATGGTCAAAGCAGTCCGGAAGCAAATGGGAAGAGTACTGGAATGACTATGTCGTGCATTTCATCGGAAAGGACATCATCTACCACCATTCAATATTCTGGCCGGGACTTCTAAAAGCATACGGATGCAAACTCCCGGATATGATATATGCCGGAGAATTCCTCTCACTTGAAGGGGAAAAGATGTCAACAAGTAAAAACTGGGTCATATGGATTGATGATTTTGTAAAAGACTATGAACCGGATTTGCTTCGATATTACCTTACAATAAATGCTCCGCTAAACAAGGATTCAGACTTCTCATGGGATGATTTCCAAAGAAGAAACAATGATGAATTGGCTGATGTAATCGGAAACCTGCTTCACCGTACATTCGTTTTCACCAAAAAATCATTCGACAGCAAAATTCCGGAATATCTTGAACCTAGCGAGGAGGATGAGGAATTCAGAATCGCAATAGAAGAGCTGCCAGATAAAGCTGGAGAACTGATTGCAGACTATGAATTTAGAGACGCTCTGCTTGAAATATTTAAAGTAGCTAAAAAAGGAAACAAATATTTCAACGATGCCGAACCATGGAAAGCAGTTAAAGAAAACCCACAAAAAGCGGCAAACTGCCTGTACTTATCAAATCAATTAGCAAAAACATTAGCTTACATGTTAAAACCATTCCTGCCTACAAAAGCGGACAAGATTGCAGAAATAATGAATATAGATTCCCTTGACAGGTGGGAAGATGCCAAAGTCCCACTGCCTGTAGGCCATAATATAAACAAGGCCAAACCATTATTCAAAAAGATTGAAGACAAAGAAATTGAAGCCCAGAAGGCTAAACTTAAAGAAAACTTAACTGAAAATGAGGATGAAAATATGAGTGATTTAATAACAATAGATCAATTTGACGAAGTAATAATTAAAATCGGACAAGTAAAAGAAGCTGAAAAAATAGAAAAATCAGACAAACTATTAAAATTGCAGGTCGACATAGGTGAAGAAAAACCTCGCCAGATCGTTGCCGGACTTGCAAAATTCTACTCACCTGAAGAACTGGTTGACAGAAAAGTTTGTGTTGTAGCTAACTTGCAGCCTGCAAAACTGTTCGGGACACTGTCCGAAGGTATGATTTTAGCAACCGGAGAATCAGGTGCATTGCTCACCCCTGACGTTAAAGCTGAAATCGGTGAAAGAATTCAATAGATAGATTAAAATGCCTGAATCTGTCCTAGTCAACAAAGCCGAGAACTACCTGAAAGAAATAGCAAATGATTCAATTAACTTAGAGAATATTGAAGATTTTGAAGTTTTCAAAGACCTCTACTTTAAGCTAGATGACAGATTAACCTATCTCCAACAGTTAAAAGATGATATGGATGTGCAGGGCTACACCACACCATTCACATCCCTTAACAAATACGGTACAAAGACAGTTGCTGAAGTTGCAGCAGATGAGGTTAGAGAAACCAGCCGCCATAACCAGATATTCAGAATGAAAGCCAATGCAAAGAAAAACATTCTGGACCGTGTGAAATCAGCCATCGACTCCCATAAAATTGCATTGGGCAACCTTGAACAGTTCGGATATGTCAAGTGCAATTCCTGCTATAAGAAATATTCAATGCAGGAATATAAGGAGAATGACGGCAAATGCAGCTGCAAAAGCACCTCATTTACATTTAAGGTAAATAAAGAATTGACACATCGCCTGGATATAATACCGTATCTGCCATTGTCAGGAAACTACATGGTTTTGATGAGTGAACTGAGCCACTATTCACGTGAATCATTTAAGCAGGTACTGAATATACTAAAGCAGGAACGTAAAGGCGTAGTCAAGACAATTTCATTAAGAATCCGATTCAGGGATGAAAATAACCGTTTAATCAGAAAGACCATCACACTGGATTCCGAATATGTTGACAATTATGAAGAGGAAGTCCGCAACAGATACGGAAGAAATGTGCGTATTGAGGCGTTAAGATTCCACAGAACAAAGCCGGCCATAATCGATGACAAGCATGCAAGAACAGCGCTTGCCCTGGCTTATGTCGGATATTCCCAGGAAATCATTGCCAACATCAAGGATGACATTTTAAAACGCAGGTTAAGTGACTTTAAAAGAATCAATAAATATGATGAAATTCTAAAGGAATTTGAAAACCAGACCCCTGATTTCATTGACAAATATGATTTGGATGCGATTGATGCATGGAGAAAATCTGAAATAAACTCCAGATTCAGAAACCTTAACTTTATTGACCGTTTCGGAAACATGACCCGTTCGCTTAAGCGTGACTTGAAGGTTCGGGAAAGCATCTACAAGAATACCTTCAAAAACATTGCATCCGCATTGATTATATGGGACATATTCAGATATTATCTAACCACTTCAAACAATGCACGTAAAATCAACATGGGTCCTTTCCCATATATGAGAGTGGAACTTGACCGTGAACAGAGAAAGGTATTCCAGATAACCTATACCAAGGTTATTGAAACATTAAACTCTTTTACCAATGTGAAAATCATTCCTATTCCCGAAATGGATCTGCTGCTCTATGAGAAATTCAAGTTCGAAAAGGAAATGCACAATTCCAACATCAAGTTCAACCATGTGGCGTTGGGTGCGGGACTGATACATATGAACTCCGATATTGAACTTGACAAAATCAGCAATGCCTTCAACATCAATGAATCCCGAATCAAAAAGGAACTGAAACATATAGACCAGATTAAAAACCCTAAAAGCAACAAGTCCAAACAGTTCCTTGATTTAATCAAGAAGTGATAATATGGATGATAATGTAACTTCAATTCATATTACAAAGGCACTTTCCTCCTCAATGATTGTTGAGCTTATTGATGAGTATCCCAACCTTGAGGAGATTACATGTTCTCCAAGTGTGTTCAATAGGACATCCAGGCGTTATGTTGATGCTTTGCGCCAGCTGGATATTGAAGTTAAAACGGAGTATAACTGGGGTGCCAAATCCAGAAGCAACGGTATCGAGTTTTATGTATCAAAACTGTCAAATGAGGGACTGAGTGCAAAGCAGATTTCACAAAAGCTTGACATTTCACTTAACAGGGTTTATTATTTACTTCGAAAAAGCAAAACTGATTTTGATAATAGAAAACGCAAATATGACCATGCTGAAATAAGGCAATTGAAAGATGATGGTCTTACAGCCAAGGAAATTTCAGAAAAATTGGACATGCCCCTTAGAAGCGTTTACTATATTTTAAACAACAAATAAAAAATATGTGTATGATTAATTATTTTAAATAGTAATAATAAATAATTAATTATGATGATTTTACCTCAACTTCCATTGTATGCAATAGCGATAATCTGCGGGTTATTGTCTTTTGCGGTAACTAGATTGGCAATGCCTAAGATTATTCGAAAACTTGAAGAGGCAGACATTGTCGGAAAGGATATTCATAAATCATGGAAGCCTGTTGTGGCTGAAATGGGAGGATTTGGAATACTGTTCGGTTTTATAATCGGAATGTTTTCCGGAATCTATATGCACGACATACTGACATTTCAACTTGTCATTGTTCTAGTTGTTATTTTGCTTGTGGGAATTATAGGTATTGTTGATGATTTATTGGCATTATCCTCTAAAGAGAAGTTCTTTTTACTGTTCCTTGCAGGTTTGCCATTAATCTGGGCGGCACCTCCTAATGTGGGATTGCTGTACCTGATTACCATTCCTATTGCATTGTCAATAGGTTCAAACTTAACAAATATGCTTGCCGGTTTAAACGGTATTGAATCAGGTTTGGGTATTATTTCAATGGCTTCCCTCACTATTGCATGTATTATTTTGGGCAAGTATGATGTAACTATCATTTCCATGAGTATGTTGGGTGCTCTTATCGCATTTTTATACTTCAACAGATATCCCGCAAAGATTTTCCCGGGAGATACAGGTACACTGATTATCGGTGCGGCCATTGTCTGCATTGCATTTATCGGAAGGGTGAAGCTGATTGCATTCATTATCATGATGCCGAATATCATCGATGCCGCATTGAAGTTCTACTCAGCCGGTGTCATGAACCGCCAGCAGCAGAAACCTACACAATTGAATGATGACGGTAAACTTGTAAGACCTCAGACAGGTTTCAAGTCACTGATCCGTTTGGTTTTAAGAAGACCTATTGCTGAAAAGGATGCTGTTAAGATAATCTGGGCAATAGGAATTGTCTTTGGTGTTATAGGTATACTCGTTGCATTGGTCATGCCGGGAATGCTTGAAAGCAAAACATTGATGAACTTTTTGCAGATTAAGGAAATGCTTTATCATGTGGGGATGATAATATGAGGCCTTATGTCATACTGAATGCTGCAATGACACTTGACGGTAAAATCGCAACACAAACCGGAAGTTCAAATATTTCCGGTGAAAAGGACCTTGAAAGGGTTCATGAAATCAGAAAGGAATGTGACGGTATAATGGTGGGCATCGGAACCGTTTTGGCCGATGATCCCCGACTGACAGTTCACAAGATTGATGCAAAGCCCGAAGATAACCCTGTAAGAATTGTGGTTGACAGCAAAGGAAGAACACCGATTGATGCCAGAATCACTAATGATGATGCAAAGACTGTCATTGCAATAGCCAATGAATATAAGGATGAATTCAAATCATCGGATAAATATGAAACTTTCAAAAGCCGTGGAGTTAAATTCTTCTTTTCAGGCCAGAACCGTGTCGACTTAAAGGCATTGATGAGCTATCTGCATGAGGAGGGCATTGACCGGTTAATGCTTGAAGGGGGATCAACCCTGAACTTTTCCATGATAAAATCAGGACTTATTGATGAAATCAGCATATGTGTGGCGCCTATGATTGTGGGCGGTGAGAATGCAAAAACATTTTTTGATGGTGAAGGTTTTGATTTTATGGATGATGCGGTTAAACTGAAACTGACTGATTCATATACTTTGGATAAGGATTTGATACTTCATTATAAAGTTTTAAATGACTGATTTGACAATATTTTATACCATATGAAATCATCACCCGCATAAAAGCTTATCAGTATTGATGTCATTGAGATTAGAGCAAATATTATGAACACATCCATTGGTGCCAGCAGGAAAAATGCCACAATAATGATGATTTCGCACACGATGAAAGCTCCCAATGGCATGTCTGTTTTTATATAGCTTAAAAATCCGAGCAATATCGGTGTTGTGATTATTGCGAGAATATATAATACTGAAAGCTCGAGGCTTACCAGATTAGGGACAGGCAGTTTTAGGATGTTCATAAAAAGATACATCTCAAGGACTGTTAAAAAGAATCCCTGAATCCCTCCGCAGATTGCCTGTGATAAGGTGTGCTTTTTTAAAAGAACCCTTGACCATATCAATACCGGATAAATCAATCCAAATAATGCTCCAACCGGTCCTAAAAGCAATATCAATGCTGCAACCGGTCCGGACAGGCCTGTTGTATGAACGCTTATTTTCCATTTTGTGGTAAACAAAAGTACAACTCCGGTGTTTATTGAATAGCACAGCAGCAGGCATGTTAGGAAGTTGTCCAAACTAAATACTGATGAGATTAGAAATCCGATGAAATATGATATTATTCCGATAATCAGGGGCATGTATCTGTCTGACCTGTTTGAAATGTCTCTGTCGGTTCCGATTTTTTTGGCCCAGAATAATATAATTGCCATGGGCAATATGGATGCGAATATTATTGAAACAAATTCCAAAACAATGAACTTATTAAAATTAAATTCCCCTCCATTAAAAGATAATATTAAACATATTATTAAAAATAATGGTATGCATATTATAGGAGGATTGGTCAGTGTGGATATTGTCTTTGCAGTCTTCAGTTTGTTCATATAATTATTTATTCTAATTTTAATATAATAAATATTATGAAAGTCACTGTAAAAAATCATACAATGATGTATCCGGCACCTGCAGTTGTGGCAAGTGCATATGATGATGAGGGAAAAGCGGATGCATGCACACTGGCATTTGCAGCAATGTGTTCACATCACCCTCCGGCAGTCATGATTGCAATCAACTCAACTTTAAAACGAAAGACCTTGGCAGACATTTTAAAAACCGGAGAGTTCTGTCTGGCTTTTCCGAGTGCCGATCAGGCAGCCGAGGTTGATTATCTCGGAATCGAAAGCGGATATGATGAGGACAAACTGGCCAAAATCAGCTATAATCATAAAAGAGCCGAAAAAGTCAATGCGCCGGTAATAGAACAGTTCAAGGTATCTCTCGAATGCAGGGTTATGCATGTTTGTGAAGTCGGTTCACATACACAAATCACCGGTGAAATTATCAATATCCAGGCCGACGAAGACGTGGTTGACGGCAGGGGCAAAATCATTTTTGAAAAATTAAATCCCTTGGCATATGATGATATAACCCATTCCTATTATCGGATGGGTGAAAAAATAGATGATGCATTTAAATTGGGTTTGAAATTTAGAAAATAATTTAAATGACGACAGCCATATATTAATAATATTATTAATTTGGAGAATTACAAATGAAAATGGAAATCGAATTAACCGACAAACAGGCTGAAAAAGTTGAAATACTTAAGGAAAATGGCATTGAAGTTGGAGAAGCAATCGATATTCTTTTTGAAATGAAAGAAGCAATAATTGATTCAAGCAATCAGATTATAGATTCAAGAATCGACCAGGCAAATCAGGAAAAAGACAACCTTCAAAAAAGACTTTCCGAAATCGATGAGGAAATATCATTTTTTGAAAAACTTAAAGACAATTCTATTAATCCTATTAATAAACAGAAAATCATTGGAAAAGAATATGGAGATATGTCCAAAACTTATGATGAAACAGTTCAGGATGAAAAGCATAAGTTTAAATGGACTAAGAATATTTTTAAATTCTAATTTTTTCCTTTTTTTGAAGGTGTGACACAAAATTTAATTGATTTTGTGTTTTTGATTTTTTATTATATTTTTCTATTTTATAGTTGTTTTTTCTGTGCAATTCATCCATGACCTTAAAAAAGGCCAGGGCATTCTTGCATTATTTAGATAATGATTATAGACAAATGAATCTACCATCAAATCAGAAAAACAAAAATAATTAAATATCAAATGTGAGTTAACTAATATTATAAATTATCATGGTGAAAACTTATGAAAAATATACATAAAATTATCATAATTGCCGTAATCATTATAATAGCCATTGCTGGAGCATTCGCTATGATGGGAAACAATCACCATTCCTCAGGTGACGGTCCATCATACAATGCAACTCTTTTAAATGAAAAATTGGCTGTTGACATGAGCAACTGGAGTTATGATGAAACAAACGACATATACTATCAGATAGGACTCGTATACTGCATGAACCCTGAAGATACCTCTTATGAGTCATGTGGAATATATGTGCCTGGAAAATACTTCGATGCAACCAAAAATTCAAACGGAACATACACATGCACTCTCAAAAGTGATGGAAAAGTTGGAAACTACACTGCAGCTGAAGCACCTATAGTAATGCCAGTAAATACTCCGGGATATTCCTCCTGCAAAGCACCTACATCATACAATGCCAATGAGGTTAAGGATTACACTGATGCAGGATTCATATATCTAAATGCAGGATGCCTTGGAAGAGACAATGCAGAAGCACCAGACGGTGTAACTGATCTTAAAGCGGCTGTGACATATTACAGATTCAACGGTGATGTTCTTCCTGGAAACACAGAGAAAATATTTACATTCGGCCACAGTGGTGGGGGAGCACAATCAGCCATCATGGGTGCAAGCGGAAACAGCAAACTCTATAATCCTTACATGGAAAGCATCCAAGCGGCAATGGTTGATAAAGACGGAAAAGAATTGTCAAATGCTATTGCAGGAGCCATGTGCTGGTGTCCTATAACCAGTCTTGACACTGCTGATGCAGCCTATGAATGGAACATGGGCCAATACATCCGCAGCAATTCATCATTTACCGGTCAATTAAGCAAAGACCTTGCAGAAGAATATGCAACCTATATAAATGAATTGGGACTTAAAGATCCTAACGGCAACAAATTGGAACTTAAAAAAAGTGAAACCGGAACATATGTCTCTGGAAGCTACTATGATTATCTTTTAACTGTCACTGAAGAGTCATTGAACAATTTCCTAAACGACACAACATTCCCATACACTCCATCAAGCATGGATTCAATGGGCAGCATGCCGACTGGTGATGCTCCATCAGGTGAGGCACCTTCAGGTGAAATGCCTTCCGGGGATGCCGGCGGACAAATGCCTTCCAGTGATGCATCAACAGAATCATCAGGTGACTCTGAAAGCTATGAAACAGCACAGGATTACATTAACTCTTTAAACGGCAATGATACTTGGATTGAATATGATGCAAACACAAACACTGCTAAAATCACATCAATAGAAGCATTTGTAAAACACTGTAAAAACCCGTCAAAATCAACACCTGCATTTGATGATTTAAATTGTTCACAGGCAGAAAACGGACTTTTTGGTCTTAACGCTAACGATTCAGCACACTTTGACAGCACAGTCGGTGATTTACTTAAAAACAACACTGACGAATACTCCAAATACAGTGACTACTCAAAAGAGTATGCTACTGACTACAGTGATGATTTGGCAAAAACAGACTCCCTGAACAATTCTGTGCAAACACGTGTCAACATGTACAATCCAATGTATTATCTGTGCGATTACTATGACGGTGCCGGAAGCTCTGATGTGGCTCAATACTGGAGAATAAACACCGGAATAGAACAGGGCGACACTTCCCAATGTGTTGATGTTAACATTTACCTTGCGGTTTTGGGTAAAGTCGGATCTGACAATGTGGAATTTTCAACTGTCTGGAGCCAAGGCCACACCCAGGCTGAAAGAACAAGTGATTCAACCACCAATTTCATCAATTGGGTTAACAATTGCCTAAAATAGGAGAATCAAATCTTTGATTTTCCTCTTTTTTTATTTTAGAATTTAAACGGGTTTTAATGCCGTGCCCTAATGAGATACAGAAATATAATTTTTGTATGATTTATTTTTCAAAGTAACTATTGTTGTTATGTCAATAGTTGTCAATGCAACAGTTTATATATTAAAACATTATAATATTATTGTATGAAATCGCTAGTAGTTTATTATTCAAGATCAAATATTACAAAAAAAATTGCAGAAGAAATAGCAGACAGAATCAATGCAGACACTGAAGAAGTAATTCCTAAAGTAAACTATCAGGGAAAAATAGGTTTCGCCCGTGGCGGAAAGGATGCAATGAGAGAAAAAATCATAGACCTTGAAACATTGAAATATGACCCTCAGGACTATGACCTCGTATACATCGGAGCACCTATTTGGGCAGGCAAAGCCGCAAACCCTATAATTTCATACCTAAAACAGAATGAAGGCAAATTCAACAATGTCAGATTCTTCCTCACAGCAGGAAGCAGCGGTTTTGAATCAGGTTTCAAACAAATGGAAGAATACTCCATAAAACCGCAAAAGACTCTGCAGTTAACCACAAAAGAAGTTAAAAAAGATGATTATAATTTAAATTCATTTACAGAATAGATAATATGTCAGTGGAAGAGTTTAAAAAAATTGATGCAACAAAGCTTCCCATAGGAAAACTGATAGCAATTATCTCTAAAAACCAGACATTATACCTGAACAGGCACCTGGAAGACTTTAACATTAACGCTTCACAGCTTCATTTTCTCTTTGAAATATCTCATCAAAAGGAAATAAATCAGGAACAGATTGCCTCAAGATGCAATATTGACAAGGGTGCAGTTGCAAGGTCAATCAGGAAACTGGAGGAAAATGGTTTGGTGAAAAGGCAAATCGACAACAATAACCGCCGTCAGAATATAATTTCACTTACATCCAAGGGTGAAGAAACCCTAAAAAAAGCAATAAAGCAACTTGACGATTGGGAAGAATATGTTTTCAATGATAATTTAATAAAAAAAGAGGATTTACAAAAAAGCTTAAAGAAAATAGCTATAAAGTCAATTGAGGTCAATGAAGGAGAATAAAAATGGCTAAAGAAAAAAGTAAAAATATTGAAATGATTACAGGAGACCCTAAAAAGGCAATAGTTAAACTGGCCATTCCAATGATGGTTTCCATGCTGCTTATCATGCTTTACAATATTGCAGACAGTATCTGGGTTGCGGGACTCGGTGCAGATGCTCTGGCTGCAGTAGGGTTCATCACACCGTTGTTCATGGTACTTGTAGGACTTGGAAACGGTATCGGAGCAGGTGCAAACTCACTGATTGCAAGATATATCGGTGCGGGAAACATCGATGAGGCAAACAATGCGGGATTACATGGTATTCTGCTTGCAATAATAGTATCAGTAATATTTACAGTTATAATTGAAGTATTCATGGTTCCCATACTTCAGATGATGGGTGCGGGAAGCACAATACAATATGCAATGGATTACAGTTACATCATTTTCGGATTCCTGTTCGTATTCGTATACTCCGGTGTAGCATCAGCAATATTCAGATCAGAAGGAGACATGAGACGAGCAACAATAGCGATTGCGGTAACTGCGATTTTAAACATAATTTTAGATCCGATATTCATTTATGTCCTAAACCTGGGAATTGCAGGAGCGGCCTGGGCAACAGTAATCTCAGCTATAATGTCATGTATAGTAATGAGCTATTGGATTTGGGGTAAAAAAGATTTATATCTTGACTTGACTCCTAAAAATTTCCACTATTCCAATAAAATGATTATAGACAATTTGCAGGTTGCAATTCCATCAACTCTTGAAAGTCTGGTATTTTCAATTCTTGCAATAATCATCAACAGTATGCTGGTGCTTGCTGCAGACACCACTGCGGTGGCGGTGTATACAGCATCAATGAGGATTGTCCAATTGGCTATGATTCCGTTAATCGGTCTTGGAACAGCCGTACTGACAGTGGCAGGTGTGGCATATGGTGCACGTAACTACAATAACCTGAAAACAAGCCATTCATATGCAATCAAGTTGGGTTTTGCAATTTCAATTGCATTAGGTGCAGTGATGTTTGTTTTCTCATCACAAATAGCTACAATGTTTTCATATACAGAGGCAAGTGCGGCATTATCTCCACAGATTGCACAGGCAATATCCGTCCTGAGCCTTTTTGTGCTTGCAATTCCTCACGGTATGATGTCATCAATGGTATTTCAGGGTGTTGGGAAAGGAACATATTCCCTGCTGATAACACTTTTAAGGTCACTTATCCTTGAAACAGTATTTGCATATCTCTTCTGTTTCATCTTCGGATGGGGACTGACCGGAATCTATGCAGGTGTGGTCTTCGGATGTTTTGTTGGAGGTACTGTTGGATACATCTGGGCAAAAGTCTTCATCTCAAGATTTAAAAAGTATGCTAAAGAGGATACAATACCTAAAGAAAACTAATCTTCAATGATTAGTTTTTTATTATTTTTTTGAGATATTTTTTTATACTTTTTTTAACAATAATTATATTATGGAATTCATAGTAGGCAATAAAAAGTACTCAATCTTAAACCACGAGTTATTCATTAACTATCTTATAGTGGAGGCTTATTTTAGCGAACATGCAAAATATTACTATGATATTCACTTTGATTTTTTAATTCCACTGTTAAGCAAGGAAAAAGTGGAGTTTGAAGATATTCTTGAAGGAACTGAATTCCTGGAGGAGCGGATTGAGAAAAACGAGATTGATTTCATACCTCCAGGACTTAGGATAGATGAACATTTGAACGGTAATTTTAAGATAACCTATCAGGATTTGGAATTCACAAACGTTGATGTTGGTGAAGCCATACCTCTACTGATAGCCCTAACCAGTCTGCTTAACTACAAGCCAATTGTCAGTCTCTATCAGATTGAAGAAGAGCTTAATAATTTTCTTGAAAAATTCAGAAGCTACAGTGACGGTCAGTAGAGTTTCGGATCGCAGCTTCTGATGTGACATGTGCTTGTCTTTTTCCAGTAACAGTTATTGCAAGTGATGCAGCTGCTTTCACCGTTTCCTTCGATTTGCCAGTCAACTAGAAAACTCGGATCTTTTACAAAAGGCCTTTGCATTGATATGAAATCTATGCTTGTGCTGTTTAGAATTTCATTAATCTGGTTCTGGCCGGATGATCCTCCACCAAGAATGACCGGAATGTTGATATTTTTTATTATTTGCTCTGTTGCATTAATCAACGGGTTCTCCTGTGTGTTTTCACGTGTGAAATATTGTGGTGAACGTGGACGTGTGATTTGAAGGGAATCCACTCCATGCTTTTCAAGGAGTTTGGCAATATCAATTGTCTCGTTTAAAGTCATTCCGTTGGTTGTTCCGTCAAATGCATTTAAACGGCAATTTATATGTAACCGGGTATTGTCTTTTATGACTTTAATCATCTCTAAAATCAACTTCAAACGATTGAGAGTGCTTCCACCATACCTGTCCTGGCGGCTGTTGAAATTGGGATTGATAAACCTTGAGAGGAAATAGTAGTTTCCAAGACCTATCTGAATGCCGTCAAAACCTGCCAAATCAAATTTTTGAGCTGCAATAATCATGTCTGTCTGAATCTTTCGAAGATCATCAATGCTTAAATCATCCACTTTCATGTTCTGCTGGTTTTCCTTGTTAAACTGGACAAAACCCAATTGGGCAAAAATGGGAACATCATAAATATGAACCAGATCAGCCAGGTCACGTGTTTCACGGGCAAAATGAGTGTAGTTTACTGTATTTGTGTATTTTGAAAATACATCTCTTGGATAGAGTGAATACAATTCTGTAATTATCAAACCGACACCGCTTGCAGCCATATTTTCATACCGGTTATATATTTCAGGTGTCAGGTTTCCGGTTTTTTCTCTTTGTGATTCCCACAGGCCTGTCCTGATGATTCTGCTGTTAAGTTCCAAATCTCCAAATTTACATCTATCGAATAAATCTTTCATGATAGTATATAATGTTAAAATAATATAAAAATGTAATAGAAAAAATTTATAGGAATTTATTGTAAATAAATTTAAATTCATTAAATCCTCATATTGATGATGCTCACTTTCAATATTTAACCCGGATTAAATGTAATTAATTTGTTTTAAAATCTATGGAATCTGATTGATTGTCTGAGTTTGTAATATTGCTTTGGTTTTGAAATATTGCAGGCATTTATAACTGCTTAATTTAAATATAACATACATACAATAGATTAACTGGGGAATAACTTGACGTTATTTCCCACGACCGACTACTAATGATTAGATGGGAGGAATCCCATTTAATCTATAATGTTAAATAAAATAATAAACATAGACATAGACAATGTCCTTTAATATGATTTCAACATTTTTAATAGCAATTGCTCTTGCAATGGATGCATTCAGCGTGTCCATGACAAAAGGTTTTACACAAAAACACCTGAAAAATTCACAAATATTCTATTATGGACTATTTTTTGGAGGATTTCAGTTTCTCATGCCTATTTTAGGTTATTTCTGTGGAAATGTAATTGCAAACATTGTGAAATCCTTAGCACCAATAATCGGTTTTATTCTGCTTTTGGCAATTGGAATAAACATGATTCGGGAAAGCCTGAGTGAGGATGATGATGAAACCACTGATCAGTTCTCATTTAAGGAGGTAACATTACTTGCAATTGCAACAAGCATTGATGCATTCGCCGTGGGAATAACAATAGCTCTAATTAAGGACCCGATTCTTTTGTCCTCAATCATAATTGGTATTGTGGCATTTATTTTCAGTATTGCCGGAGTGTTTATCGGCAGAAAATTGGGAAATTATGTTGGAGACAAATTCCAGATTCTTGGTGGTGCAATACTTATCCTGATAGGCATAAAGATATTATTGGGATTTTAATTTAATTCATTTTCAACTCATCATTTAACATTTATTCGATTAAACTATTTTTAAAATAAAAAATTACATTCTTTAGATGTTATTTAATATTATGATTTGGTATCGGCAATTGTCTGAGTTTGTAATATTGCTTTGGTTTTAAAAAATTGCAGGGATTTATAACTGTTTAATTTAAATATAATGCATTACTAATAATCTATATGTAAAATAACTCATGTTTTTTTCATTTTTTTGAAATAAACATCAATATGGCTTTCCAATTATAATTTAAAAAAGATAATTAGATGTAATTTGAAGCTATCAGCAGTTAAAATCAAATCCTTTTGGATGGGTAGTATGAGCAAACGACAAATTTCCAAGATTTATCCTGGAATTAGACATTTAAATAGAAAGGAAAGTAAATGGTTTGAAAAATTACTTAATAGGGATAAAAGATGCAGGGCATGCGGAACAAAAAAGAATCTTCAGCCCCATCACATAATTCCCTGCCATGTATACGACAAATTATATTTTGACATTAATAATGGTGCGATATTGTGCAGGTCATGTCATGATAGGTATCATGGTACCTGCTTTCCTGTAAATGATCAAACATTTAAAGAGTTTTGCGCAAAAAAACATCATCCTAAAAGTAAAAAAAAGAAAAAACAAAAATACACAAGGAAAAAATATCAGCCACATCCATTGTATTCAAAAATAAAAATAAATGATTTCAGAAAAAAGCCAAAAAAGAGAAAAAGGCGCAGATGCAAAAAGAATAAATTAAAAAGAATAAATCCTATTTTCCTAAATGGGGATTTGGGAACTGATGACTGGAATTATTTAAAACAGACTGAACTTGAAAAAGAAGTTTTAGGTGATTATTAATGAAAAAAGAACATATTATTGAAATATTGCATACAATTGAAAAGGAAAAGAATATTGAAATTTTATATGCCTGTGAAGCCGGAAGCAGAGCCTGGGGATTTGCCAATGATGAATCAGATTGGGATATTCGATTCATATTTAAAAGACATGACGTTAAGGATTATCTCTCACTTAATCACACAGAGGATGTGATTGAATGGATCGGTGAAAAATTAGATATTGTGGGCTGGGACATTAAGAAAGCTTTGAACCTGCATTATAAGGACAATCCGAACCTTCGGGAATTGTTTTTATCAGATATGGTTTATATTGACAGAGGTATTGAAAGCATGTTTTCAGGACTTGGAGGATTTGACATTAATGTTTTAAAGAATCACTATTGTTCCATTTCGCATAGTCATTGGAAAAAGTATTGCTGTTTGGAGTTTAAAAAGCAGAAGACCAAAAAATATCTCTATGTTCTCAGATCAATTCTCTGCTGGAGATTACTTAACAGGGACATTTATCCGCCAATCAACATCAATGACCTGTTAAATCATAATCTTATTAATTTGGATGGAAATATTAAAGCAGAAATTACACATTTAATAAATTATCATCAGGACAATGGCGATTTAAGTGAAGATTGCATATTGAAGTTGAATAATTTCATTTTGGATTCCCTTTCAAGGATGAAAACAACTAAAACTAAATCTTTTAAAGATATTTCTGATTATAATGAAAGATTCAGGGAATTATTGATGGTAACCCGGTGAGAATATGATGGTTAATTTTCAAGAAATTGGTGAAATTGCAATGATTGTTAGTGACTTTGATGAAACAATAATCATTAACAATATCATTGTCAATAAATTTAATTTTGGGGAGTATGTTTCAAATTTTTATGATGCGTAATTTCCCTTTTCTTTATTTTTTTGAGAAAATCACAAATTTAAACTATTACATATAGATGAATTTACTAAGATACAGGTATTTTTAAACTTATATATTTTTACAGATTTTGTCAATTTTGTGAAATTTATTAATTTTTATAAATTTTAATAAATTTCAATCATGAAAGTGGATTATTGCTTTTAATTTTTTTATATTGAGTTTAATTTTAACTATTTTATTAATTAAATAGTTATTAATATTATATTTTAATAAAATAATTGATATTAGTGATTTATATTTAATTTAAGCTAATATAAATGATTATTTTTACTGGAATTACTATTAGTGTAATATTACTATAGTCGGAATAGTATTTCCGTATACTATCCTTAAATATAATATAATGTATAAGTATATAAAAGTAGTATTAATAGTTATTTAACTATAATATCTATTTATTATATTAGTAGTATTATAAGTATTAGATGTAAATTAGTATAATATATACTTTCCATATTTAAATATTGTCTGTATATATGGAAAATATATATTTATGTATTTCTGTAGTTACAGAAAGTATAATAAATACTTATTTTACCACTAATGCTCAAGTAATATTAAGAAAATACAATAAATCACCACTTCCATATATATCAAGCTATTGAAATATTATATTTTCTTCAAATTTTACTATTTTTTAATAAATTTCATGAAATTTAATAAATTTCAGCGTCGAATATTAAATCTGATAAATCTTATCAATTTTAATACTACAAAGAATAAAATTCCCACAAAAACTACAAATCCGACCAGGAACATTAATACAATTAAATTATTTACAGTTGTATTTTCATGTTCAAATACAACAGATCCAAGTTTTAAATAATTTGGAGCTATAGGAATGTCTGATCCTTTAATGGTGGTCTTATTAAAGCAAATATCATCAATACAATCAGTATAATTGGTGCCTAAAAGAGACCCATCTTCATTTGAAACATAAATGTCTGTAGTGTTATTATTTTTACCCACATGAAAATCATAAGTAATTATTTCACGTCTATCCAAACCGTATAAGTCTGATTGAGATAATTCCTGCATTGCCTTAATCTTATCATCAACAGTGTTTATAGAGAGATTCCCTCCTCTGGACAATGAATAATCATTAGGTATGGAGATATATTGGCCAGGAACTAGCTTTCCTGTTTTTATTTTATCAACTGTTGCAAAACCATAATTTCCATTAGGTGCCTTAATAACAACATGTCCTCTGCCATATGGCTTTTTAATGTCTTGAATTTTCTTTAAAGCCTGTTGAGAGATACTGTAATCCTTGGAAATCATTTGTGCTGTGATATTTTCACAAATTTGATTGTCCACTCCATCATCAACACCGCCTAATCCAATTACCCATCCGTCATTTGTAACAATTACATGGTTGAAATAACCATAATCTGTTTTATATTGTTTAATTGCAGGAATTCCATGCCAATTAACCTTTTCAATAAAAACATCAGCAGTTACATTGGAATCACGCCTATAGGACATGAGAGTGTCATTTCCTTCCATCTGCAAAACGATTGAACAGCAACCAAATGAGTCCGTTTCATTAGAAATAGGGTGTATAGAAACATCATTTTGGTGATAATAAGCGGAATATGCTCCACATATGGAAATAAAAAATATAAAAATGCTTAATACAAAAATTTTCTTCTTCAAATTCATATAAATCAGTAATTTAATTCTAACATTAATATATTAGGTTAATTTACTATTTAAATTCAATTAATTTTGTATTAAGCAGATTTTTAATTAAAAAAATCTGTTGGAATTCAATTTTAATTTGTGTTTCATTTGTTCACGGTCAATGTGAATATATTTATCTGTTGTTTGGGAGTTTGAATGTCCTGCAATTGACTGTACCTCAGCCACTGTAAGTATTTCCGCATAATGAGATAAGGCAGTGTGTCTTAGAATGTGAACACTTACACTTTTTGAGTAATTTATAGGACAATCCAGGCCTCCTTCATGAATTCTTTGATCACACTCTATAGCATACTTTTTAATTATATCCTGAACTGCACGTTTCCCAATTCGTGTCCCTTTAATATTTGTGAAGAGTTCTTCACGTGTTTTCTCAGCTTCAGCCTTTTTTCGCTGAATTATTGGCCTGTAAACACCATGGATGTTTTTTCTTTGTTTTCGGATACGCTCATCAATCATTTCATTTATACTTTCAAGAGTGTCATATGTTATAAATGTTGTACGGTCCTTTGATTCACCTTTGGTTGTTTCTGCTCGTAGAAAAACATCAATAAACTCATCATGATCATTAGGCATTACATAAAAGCCTCTTTCATCTATTGGAACTTGAATATCTGTTTTGTTTAACAATACCAGTTCCTTAAGCCTCATTCCAGAATCAATGAATGTCCTGCAAATTGCATAATCTCTTCTATTTCCATTCTGTTCGATTGTATCTAAGAAGAAATTGGATTGCGGCCAGGTTAGGGATATTTTTTCGATTCTTTTTTTTGCAGTTTCTGAATCTTCAGTTTTCACTTCTATAATATCCTTCATTTTGATTGTTTCATGCTGCAATTCTTCCTGAACATCTTCAGAGTTAATGAATTCAAGAATATTCATCATATATGTTTTTACAGTAGTCCTTTTATTTCCACGTTGTTTTAAGCAATATCTACGGTAATGTCTTAACTGTTTTTTAACATTCTTATCATTTAATTCATCTATTCCTTCCCGTTCCAAATATTCAATGAATTTTGATATGTTAAATGTTTGTTTTCTTATGGTTTCTTTTGTTAAGTTTTTTACTTCTTGTTTTTCTTCCAAGTATTCATCTAGGTAGTCTGTTAGCTCATCTACTGCTATCATAAGCTTTTTGCCTCCTAAATTTTTTTACTCAAACCCTTGTTATATTATTGAATTTTTAAATATATAAAGACTTCGTATCTTTTCACATTTAACGAATATTATTACATAAAATATACGTTCTCTTTATATATAAAATTCGACCGATTTGGAGATTTCCCGAGAAATGTTGAAAGTAAAGTAAGACATATACATCAAGCGGTTGAGATATGGTGATTTCGTCAATTTTTGATTTTGTAATAAAAAAGTTAGAAAGATTGATAATTTTTTGACTAATTTAAATTGAATATTCAAACCGTGACAATTTGTCACAGGTTAATTAATTATCATATTCTAAACAGTAATTTTAATATGTATTTCAGATACTGTAAAAGATATTCTTCATTTCATCATATAACTATTTGGAGAAGATATTTTGATTACATTCTAAAATCTACAATCCATATCGACCCCTGCCATGCAATATCAAAACGAACACCACCGACAAGAGAATATAATTTGCAACTGGACAGGTAAAGCATTCACTTTACAACTATTATATAATAGTATTGACATATTACATAACAACAGACACAAGGGAGATGTTGTAAAAACTCATTAATATGGTAAACAGGATTATTTAAAGGTGATTTAATGAAAATAATGCGGAAATTCAAATACAAACCAAAAACACTTGAATCTATGAGAGAAATAATAGTTGAAAAAATCTTAAACTATCCAAACTGGCGAGTACGAGAAGTTGCAGTAAAAAAAATCACAAATCAGACAATACTAGGAGAAATCGCACAAAATGACAGAGATTCGTATGTTCGACGATTAGCAGTTAAAAAAATCACAAACACAACACTACTAGAAAAAATCGCACAAAATGACAGAGATTCGTATGTTCGACGATTAGCAGTTGAAAAAATCACAAACACAACACTACTAGAAAAAATCGCGCGATTCGACCCTGATGAAATTGTTCGAGAAGCTGCAGTGTATAAAATCACAAATCAGACATTACTAGAAGAAATCGCACAAAACGATCCTAAAGGGGAAGTACGAAAAATTGCCATAGAAAAAATCACAAATCCAAAAATACTAGAAGAAATCGCACAAAACGAACCCAAAGGCCAAGTAGGAAAAATTGCCATAGAAAAAATCACAAATCCAAAAATACTAGAAGAAATCGCACA
>NZ_CAMJUE010000030.1 GCF_946408925.1 uncultured Methanobrevibacter sp. | reverse complement strand
TATCTTGTGCTACCCACTCAATGGATAGCCAAATGAGATTAGCTGAAGTAGATATCGTAGACAGTGAAGGAAACCTCATTAAAAAATTCTAAATTTAAGGGGGTTTTATAGATGATTGTATTTAACGAAGATGGCTGTATTAAATGTGGAGCATGTGAAGGTGCATGTCCTACCTCAGCTATTGATGTAACACCTACTGCTATTGTTCACTGTGACACTTGTGGTGGAGAACCAAAATGTGCAGATGCTTGTCCTAACGGAGCATTAAAAGTTGAAATGTACGAAATTGCTGAAGGCGTAGAACAAGCAAGATTAGTATTCAACTCAGTATTTTGTGACTCCTGTGGTAAATGTGCAGAAGTTTGCCCACAAGAAACAATTGAAGTCACTGGTGCTAAATTAAAAGAAGTTGAAGGATTCTGTGTAATGTGTCAAAAATGTGTTGACATTTGCCCAGTAGATGTAATTGGTATTCCTGGTGTTTGCGAACCTAAAGAATATGATCTTGACCTTAAAGGTAAAGGTCCAGTTTACATCAAAGATTGTGTCGGATGTGGAACTTGTGTAGATCCTTGTCCTGTAAACGCAATTACTCTTGAAGAAGTAGGAAGTCCTATTACTGTAAACGATGATTGTATTAGATGTGGATTATGTTCACAAACCTGTCCTTGGAATGCAATTTACATTTCAGAAAAAGTACCAGTTAAACGTACTAAAGAAATTGAATCATTCACTTTCGATGCTGCTAAATGTATCGGATGTAACACTTGTGTAGAAGCATGTCCTGGAGATTTCATTACTGCTAACAGTGCTACTTTAACTGTTGCAATCCCTAGTGTATGTGCTGCATGTGGTTTATGTGTAAAACTCTGTCCTGTTGATGCATTAGACATCAATATCGAATGGGGTGAAGGTGCTCCTGTGGACGCTGAAGGTATTGGCCGTGACGCAGAAAAATGTGATTTCATCGGTGCATGTGCTAACAAATGTCCTACAGAAGCAATTCGTGTAATTACCAAAACCGGTATGTTATGCCCTGCTTTAGAAGAAACAGATTCAGATCCTTCATTCACAAGTTGTATCAGATGTGGTGCATGTGCATCTGTCTGTGGTAATGATGCTTTAAACGTTGGTACTATTGAATTAGAAATCGACGGCGAAACCGTTACAAGAGACAGAATCGAATTCAACCCATCCAAATGTGATGCATGTGGTGACTGTATAGACGCATGTCCATACGATATGCTCCACAAGTCAGACAATCCTAAATTACCAATTGCAGGATTCTGTACTTTATGTGGTCAATGTATGGAAGCATGTCCTGAAGACGCTTTATGCTATAAATAGGTGGAAACACACACCTATTTATATTATTTTTTTTTTAAAATTAGTTATAACTTATCCATTACTGTTTTTCCATTAACGATTGTCATTACTGGACATCCCTGATATTCCCAACCGTCAAATGGGGAGTACTCTGCTTTTGTTTTAAATGTTGAAATGTCAAATTTACCTTTTTGTTTTAAATCAATTATGGTAAAGTCAGCATCATAACCAACTTTAATTTGTCCCTTGTTTTCAAGTCCGTATGTTGTAGCTGCATTTTGGCTCAATATTTTCGGGATTATTTTCAAATCAATGTTTCCACGGTTGACTTCGGTTAACAATAATGGCACAACAGTTTCAAGGTTTGGTATTCCCGGTGAGGATGCCCATGTGCCTTTGGTTTTATCCTCAAGTGTGTGGGGTGCATGGTCGGTTCCGATGATTGATGTTTCATCCAAATCATCTATTGTCACACTTTCATCTTTTGGTCTTAGAGGAGGATTTGTTTTTATGAATGTGCCATATATATTGTATGCTGAATTGTCAAGAAGCAAATGGTGTGGTGTAAATTCCCAGCTTACAGGCATACTTTTACTTGCACTTTTTACTATACTTAGTGATTTGCTTGAGCTTAAATGACAGATATGTAATCGCAAATCATTTGCCCTTGCAAGTTCCAGGGCTTGCCTAACAGAATCGTCTTCAGATGCTGCTGGTCTTGCATAAGTATAGTCAATTGCAGGATTTTCATCTTTTTCCTTTAATCTGGCGGTTTCAGATTCAACAATTGATTTTTTCTCACAATGTGTAGCTACAAGTCCGTTATAGTCGGTGGTTTCCTTTAAAATGTGTAAATCATGGAATATTTTCTCCAGGCTTTCATCGCTTTCAAGGTCCATAAACACTTTTACTGATATCGGATTCAGCTCAATCATTTTTTTCATCTCTTCCAGATTGTTATGCCCCATTTGAAGTTCAAAGTTGACTGCGGATTTTTTTTGAGCTATATTCATCTTTTCCTTCAGTGCCTTATATGTATTTGTTTTTGGAACGGTGTTTGGCATATCGATTACTGTTGTAAATCCGCCATTCGCAGCTGCCAGACTGCCTGTTTTGAAGTCTTCTTTTTGTGTTAGACCCGGATCTCTAAAATGGATATGGGGATCGATAAAGCCCGGAAGTACGTAATTGTTTTTGACATCAATAATCCTATCCCCTTTTAGAAGTGTTTTTGAAATGGCATTTATTTTCCCATCTTCTATTTTGATATGATACTCGTCAAGTCTGTCAGCTAATCTGCAATTTTTTAAAACTAAATCCATGATTTTCACCTTATGTTTCTATTTGTCGTTAATGTCTTTAAAACATAACTTTTTTTTAATTTGAAAAATAAACTACTTATCATGTCTCAAGTTTCAGATATTCTTAAAAGGGATAAAGAGTTATTTGATAATGATTTGAATAGTGAGTGCAAAATTTCGGATGAAACTTCAGACACTATTTTGGTGTCCGATTTCACTGAGTATAATCCTTTACACAACGGTCATTTTCACTGCATGAAAACTGCAAAAGGCATGTTTCCCGAGTCATTATTTGTAGCTATTGTGCCCGGGCTATTTGAAAGAAGCGGTCGGGGTATACCCTATATACTGCCAAGGGAAATCAGGGCGGAAATTGCAATTTCAGTTGGTGCAGATATTGTTGTTGAAGGTCCTCCGATGGGAATAATGGGATCCGGCCAGTACTCCTTATGTTTATGTAAAATGTTTCAGGCTTTAAACACCGATTATATTCCCAGAGGCTACAAGCCTGTCGAAGGAATGGATGAAATATTAAAAAGAATCAACATGGGTCATCATATAGCTTCAAAACCTTATAAGATTGTTGATAAAACCTCTAATGAAATTTTATTGAAAGGCAAACTTGAGGAGGACAATTATGTCATAACCTCCTTTTCCAACTCCCTATCAAAAATCGGATTTGATTATGCCGGCAAGTTTGTTTTTGTTGAAAGAATTGAAGGGGTCAGCGGAACACTAATTCGTGAAAGTATTCTCAAGGACAATTTTGAAAAAGTTTACAGCATGATGCCTCAAAAGACAATTGAGGTATTGAAAAGAGAAATCAAAAGGGGAGGAATAATTTACGGAATACGTGATGAGGAGGTCATATTAAACACAGCCAACAATTATTCTTTGGATGATTTGTCCTCTCTGAATTTATTTAATGACCAGTTGGCTGAAAATATTATCGATAACGGGCCGTATGATAATTTGGAAACTTTGGAAAATTCGATACTCCATGGATTTTCATCCCACTTCAAGCAGAGGGTTTTAAGCATTCTTGAAAATCCGATTCCTAAAAAAACCGTGTCACAATATATTGAAAAATATCCCTCAAACATTCGCGTTTTAGGTTATAAAGATAAAAAAAGTTTGGAAAAATTTAAAGAAAAAGTCAATTATGAAGTTAATCATAATTGAGTTGGTGGGCTTAAAACATTGTTTATTACATTTTGTGGGTTGCTAAGTGCATATATTGCATCCAAATATGTTGGATATGCTGCACTTAATACAAATACATAAATCAGGTAATATATGACAACTAAAATGACAATAATCAAGATTATTGTTAAAAGTATATCAACAACACTCATAGGTTCTTTTTCATCCTGATAATTTAAATTATGAATGTTGTCCTGTTTTTTGCCACCTCTTTGTTCAGATAAAATTTCAGCTCTGATTCTTGCTTCCATTTCCTCTGGAGTTTCATTTTTAGGAGGTTGACTTTTTAATAAGGTTTCTTCTCTAGAAGGATATTCTTTTCTTGTCAAAGAACCGTATTGCTCTTCGTCTTTTGCCAGTTGTTCGCCTAATGGAACTTCCTCTTCATCAAAGTATAAATCATCAAGATATTTTTCATATTTGTCTTCTAACTCTCTTCTTGCACTGGTTGGTTGAGGTTCGTATGAATGATCCGGATAAATGTATTCAGGTTCAGCAGGTGCAACTCTTTCCACTTGATTAATAGGTTCGTTTTGTGTAATTTGTGGCTCTTGTGTGAAAGAAGGCTGTTCTTTAATAGGCTCCTGTGGGACAGGTTCTTTATCCTTTAAATAGGATGTTTCAAGCCCTCCGTCATATTCAATATTGTCCCTTATGTTGTAAGGGGAGGCATCGTTAATCTGTTTAATTTCATGGCTTGGTTCAACTTCCTGTTTAATAGGGGGAACAACTTCCTTTTCAACTTGAGGTTGATAAATGTTTTCTTCAGCAGGCTGTTTGTGTAGTCTTGCCGGTTCAGTTCTGACAGGTTCTGGAGCAACTTCATTTTGAACAGGTTGACTTGCATTGCTTTCGATTCCAAGACCTACAATTTTTTCCAAACATTCCTTACAGTATATTTTTCCGGCAATTTCTAAACCGCACTCTTTACAAATTGATTTTCCACATATTGCACAGGTGTCTGTGCCCTCTCTTTCAGGATGATAATAACATTCCATAAATTACACTCTCATAACGAATTAATATATATTAATTTTATATATGGTTTTTTTATTTATATAAAACTTTTCATTGTTTTGTTTTCCCAACAATTTTCTCAACAATTATTTCTGAAGCGATTAAATCATCAACAGTAGCAAGAAAAGAGCCTAATTTTTCACTGTTCACATTATATTCAATTAAATTTCCATTCAACTCGGATTCAAGATAGTTTTCATTGTCAACTTCAAGAGTATCATAGACTATTTTCGCATCATCTGCAGTTTCATATATAAATGTAAGGTCGCCGTTTATTTTCATACTAAATATTATATAATTTATTATCTAAAATATTTTTGTTGCCAAAATTTCTGAAATAGGGTAACCTTTATTAATAACTTAATCAATATATTTAAGTATTCTATTATATTACGATATAATTCATATATAGCTATTGTTGGAAATTTATTATTTTTAGCTATTTTTAATTAAAAACATTTTATGTTTATTTCGGAGGAATAATTATGGTTCGTGCTTATACTAGAAGAGATTATATTAGAAAAACCCCAAATTCAAGAATCGTACAATATGATATGGGAAACTTAAAAGATGAATTCCCAGTATCATTAAGTTTAGCTGTTAAAAAACCGGCTCAAATCAGACACAACTCTTTAGAAGCTGCAAGGATTGCTTCCAACAGATTGATGCAAAGGGCTGCAGGAAGAATGGGATACCACTTAAAATTAAGAGTATACCCTCACCAAATCGTAAGGGAAAACCCAATGGCAACCGGTGCAGGTGCGGATAGGGTACAAAGTGGTATGAGAAACGCTTTCGGTAAACCTATTTCTGTAGAAGCTATCGTTAAAAAAGGTCAAAGGATTATTACCATTGACTGTAACGCTAAAAACTTTGAAGAAGCTAAAGTCGCACTCAAAAGAGCAGGTATGAAATTACCAGTTCCTTGTAAAATCGTAGTCGACAAAGGCGAAGAATTAATTAAATAGATTCTATTTAATTATATTTTTTCACTCTTTTTTTATCACTTTTTAACTTAAATTTTTAATATATTTCACTAACTTTTTCTAAAAACCTTTTTTTTAATTAACTATTTAAACTTTAAAAATTAAAGTAAAATATAATATTGACTTATATTTTTTAGGTCAATGTAAGATATTTTCAAAACCAAGAGGTTATATTTCATGTATGTAAAAAAATTTGAGGAATTAAGTAAGTCCGATATTGGAATTGCAGGTGGAAAAGGTGCTAATTTGGGTGAATTAACTCAGGCAGGCATTCCAGTACCGCCAGGTTTTGTAGTAACTGCACAAGCTTACGAATACTTCATGGATGAAGCGGGAATAAATGATAAAGTTATGGGCATTCTCGATGAAATTGACATTAATGATACAAAAGCTCTTCAGGCTGCTGCTGAAGAAATCAAAAAAATCATCATTGAATCTCCTATTCCAGATGATTTAATCATGTTCATTAAGGAATACTATAATGAACTTTGTCAAAGAGTTAAGGAAGACGACACTGATGTGGCAATCAGATCATCAGCTACCGCAGAAGACTTGCCTGAAGCATCATTTGCAGGTCAACAGGACACATTCCTGCATGTATCCGGTGATGATGAAGTAATCGAATACATCAGAAAATGTTGGGCATCACTCTTTGAGGCAAGAGCAATCTTTTACCGTGAAGAAAACAACTTTGAACACTCCAAAGTATATATTGCAGTGGTAGTCCAAAAAATGGCAATCGCAGACAAGGCAGGTGTAATGTTTACTGTAAACCCATCAACCGGTGAGGAAATTGCTTTAATTGAAGGATCATGGGGACTTGGTGAATCCGTAGTGTCCGGTGATGTAACTCCTGACAACTATCAGGTCGACAAGAAAAACAACGAAATCATCAATGTAACCATCAGTGACAAAAAAGTCATGTACACTAACGATGAAACAGGTACCAGTGTCAAAGTCGAAGTTCCTGAAGACAAAAGAAAAGAAAGAGTGCTGTCTGATGATGAGCTTATAGAATTAACAGAAATGGGTAAAAGGGTACAGGCTCACTACGGCGAACCAATGGACACTGAATGGGCATTTGAAAAAGACATGCTATTCTTACTCCAGGCAAGACCAATCACAACTTTGGGAGGAGCACAAGCTGATGAGGGCGATGAAGCTGCTGATTTAGGTGATGTATTGGTAAGAGGTCTTGGAGCAAGTCCTGGAATGGCATCAGGTAAAGTCAAAATCGTATTGGACATTGATGAGCTTGACAAAATCAAAGACGGAGACATCATGGTTACAACAATGACCACACCTGATATGGTGCCTGCTATGAGAAGAGCAAGTGGTATTGTAACTGATGAAGGTGGAGTAACCTGTCACGCTTCAATCATTTCCCGTGAACTGGGAATTCCATGTGTTGTAGGTACTGGTGATGCTACAACCACATTGGAAGAAAACACTGGTGTAACATTAGATGGTAAAAAAGGATTGGTATTCGATGGAATTTCAGAAACCAAAGAGGAAGCAGTAGCAGTGGCAGGAACTGTTGAAGCAGCTCCAATTATCACAGTGACTGAAGTAAAAGCTAATGTAAGTATGCCTGAAGCTGCAGAAAGAGCAGCAGCAACCGGCGCAGACGGTGTTGGACTTTTAAGAACTGAACACCTAATGTTGACATCAGGTATTCACCCAGGCAAATTCATCGCTGACGGAAGAGAGGATGAATTGATTGACACAATCGCAGACAATGTTCAAATTGTGGCAGATGCATTCTATCCAAAACCTGTATGGTACAGGACCCTTGATGCACCAACTGATGAGTTCATCACACTTGAAGGTGGGGAAAACGAACCAAGGGAACACAACCCAATGCTCGGTTGGAGAGGAATCAGAAGAGAACTCGACCAGCCAGAAATCCTTAAATGTGAATTCAAAGCTATTAAAAAACTTCACGAAAAAGGATACACAAACATTGGTATTATGATTCCACTGTCACAAAACCCAGAAGAGCTCAAACAGGCAAAAGCATTATGCTCTTCAATCGGATTTGAACCACACAAAGATGTTGACTTCGGTATGATGGTTGAAATTCCGGCAGCTGCAATCATGATTGATGAGTACATTAAAATCGGTTTAGACTTTGTAAGTTTAGGAACCAACGATTTAACTCAATACACACTTGCAGTAGACAGAAACAACGAGTTTGTAGCAAAACACTACTCCGAAGAACACCCTGCAGTAATGAAACTGATTGAAAGAACAATCAGAAAATGTGCTGAAGCAGGTGTCACATGCAGTATCTGCGGTCAAGCTGGTAGTGTACCTCACATTGTTGAAAAACTTGTTGAATTTGGAATTACAAGTGTATCATCAAATACTGATGCTATTGCTGATGTTAGAAAAACCGTTGCTCGTGCTGAGCAAAAAATTATTCTTGACGCTGCTCGTAAGCGCATAGAATAATTTTTATTCTTTCTTTTTTTATTTATTTTTACTGATGTAGGTTATTTTATGGACGAAAAACCAATAGATAAGCAGGATATTCTGGATGAATTGGAGAAACTTCACAGTCTTGACCATAACTATGCTGACGGCAGGATTTTGGGATCAATGTGTACTGAAGCACATCCATTTGCAAAGGAAGTTTACTGTAAGTTTTTAGATACCAATTTGGGAGATCCGGGTCTTTTTAAAGGAACCAAACAAATTGAAAATAGGGTAATCAAATCTATTGGTGAATTGTTGTCACTTGATAATGCTTATGGAAATATCGTAACTGGTGGAACTGAAGCAAATCTTATGGCGATACGTGCTGCCAGAAACCATGCAAGAAAATATAAGGGGATAACTGATGGTGAAATAATTATCCCGGATTCTGCTCATTTTTCATTTAAAAAAGCGGCTGACATGCTGAATTTAAAAATTGTTGAAGCCAAGCTTGATGAAAACTACAAGATTGATGTCGAATCTGTTAGGGATGCGATATCTGATAAGACTGTAGCTATAGTTGCAATTGCCGGAACCACTGAATTGGGATTGATTGATCCGATTGGGGAGATTTCAAAAATCGCCCATGAAAACAATATCTATTTCCATGTTGATGCTGCATTCGGAGGTTTTTCAATTCCATTTTTAAAGCGTGCAGGTTATGATTTACCTGTTTTTGACTTTTCACTGGAGGGTGTATGTTCAATAACTGTTGACCCTCATAAGATGGGTTTGGCACCAATTCCTGCTGGAGGAATTATTTTTAGAAAAGAAGAGTATTTGGATGTTATGGCGGTTGATTCACCATATCTTACAGTCAAAACACAGTCCACTATTGTCGGAACCCGACTTGGCGCCTCATCGGCGGCCACCTATGCCATCATGAAATATTTCGGAAAAGAGGGTTATACCAAAATAGCTCAAAACCTGATGGAAAATACCCGATTTTTCTCACAAAATCTGAAAGAAATGGGTTATGAAATTATATGTGAACCTGAACTCAATATTGTCGCTTTCAACCATCCTCAAATGGATGCCCATGCGTTGGCACAAAAATTGGAAGGCCTGGGATGGAAGGTATCTGTTGCCAAATGTCCTGTGGCAATTAGGGTGGTTTTGATGAATCACATTAAAAAAAATCATTTAGAAGAGTTGTTGAAAGATTTAAAGGAAATCCTCTAATCTTTGATATCTTCCACATACATCAATGGATAGTTCAACTCTTCAATGAATTCAATTCTTATTATTGCTGATATGTCCTCGACTTTTGTATGGATTCTAACATCCAGCATGTCTCCGGTAAGTGAGGTATAGTCAAATTCAGTCATTGATTCGGCCAGTTTATCGAATCTGATATTAACTTCAACCTTTTCAATTGCGGGTTGCAAACTTAATGATTCTTCCATGGCTCGTTCAAGGCCTTCTTTTGTGTTTTTATTAATCGGTGTTCCTACGAACTGGTGAAAAAGTGCACCCATGCTGATTGCACCTTCAAATATTGCTCGCTCACGTGTTGTAATGTTTGAAAAGTATTTTTCATTGACATCCATTTACATTCCTCCATTTAAAAATATTATTTTATCGTATATTAACTCTGACGGAATCGGATTTATGCAGAAATAGAATAATGCCGCTGAGATAATCAGTACTGTTGCTAAAATGTATACTCTGTTTTCTTTTGGATAAAAGTAACTGAAAGCCAATCCTATCACTAAAAATATTGCGCTTATGATTAGTGCATTGGATTCCTGTGGATTGTTTTTGATTATTTCAGTGTTTACGGGGCTTTTTTTAATCAGCTCTCCCTGAACAATCATTCTGTTTTCAGTTGATCCAATAGGGTCACAGGTAATTAGATATGTGTTGTTTTCTCCATGGGACTGTAATTCATACTCTGCAGGCACAATGGTTGTATTTACAACTTGATATGTCAATTCTCCGACTCCGGGCCATTCAAGAATGAAATTATCTCCTAGACCCACTTCATTAAGCCTTAGGAACGGTGATCCCTGAAGTGTACGATGTCCATACAGTATAACCGGATTTTCAGTTGGAATGTTCTCTGAGGGATCACTTAAAACGCCCTGATTTAAGGTTTCATTGTTGATTTTTTCATCAACGCCAATAGATGGAATTAATATTTTAGGGGCATCGATGTTTTTTTCAACAATTACTTTTGATGAAAAATAATTCACCTCTCCCATGGCATACAATCCAATTATCAACAAACAAATTATAACAATTATAGTTGAAATACTTGGTTTATTCATAATATCAGTTTTGTTAGAATATCATATAATATTTTTCTTAATTTTGATATGTTTCGCTGATTTCTCTCACCATCCAATCCGGAGCCTGGGATGTTGGAATTGTCAAAACAATGTCGTCCATATTGTTCAGGACATAATTCACTTTATCCTGTGGTGTTTCAATCAAAAGCATATATTGTGCATCCAAATCACCCAAATTGATTTGTCTTTCATAATTGGATAATTTAACACCATAATTCTCAAGCATTTCAAAGGTTTTCTCCTCGTCATATCCGTTGACAATTGACCCCTTTATCATTTCAAGAACATCTGATGAAAAGCTTCGAGTATTCTCTTTGGGGTAAGTTGTATTTCCATCAACTTTCATTTTTGATTTTGAATATTCTGAATCAATTTCTCCATTTTCTTCATATCTCATAATTGATAATACTGTACATCCACTTATGTCGGGGGTTGTTGAGTTTGTTGTATTTTCATATGTGGAATTTGAATTTGTATAGATGTCTACGATGCTTCCGACACTTACAAGCCCGGCTCCTGCCTGAAGCCTTGAAACCAGAATTGGGACTGATACGGTATTTGGTTTTTCAAATTTAATCATTGAAAGAACTGTCGCATCGTTTTCATTGACTATCTGCATAGCCTCATAAGTGGGCATGATCATGTTTTTTGTTTCATTTTCATAAATTGCCATGGTTCTGTTGTATTTGTCTTGATTTAGGTTAATGGATTTTTTATGTGCGTCCCTCCAGTCTTTTGTTGCGGGAGTTATGATATTTATCACTTCCACTTCTTCAGGGCTGGTTGCATCATTGATTTTGTTTTCAAGTAATAATGCATTTGGGGAAGTTGCCAGCGCTCCTGAGTACAAATCATGAAGTTCGTTTAATTTTGTTGTCTTTGCAAGGGACAACTGTTCCTGTGAAGGCTCATAGATTATGAAATAATATGCTGAAATTATCAGTGTCAACACGATCATTGTTGTTATAATCACGCCTATTTTTCTTTTTTTCTCCTCGTCGTTTATTTCAATGGATTTGGGAGATAAATAAACTCCAAGTTTATGGTTTAATTTCTTCAGTGGTGTTAATTCATCTTCCTTTTCTTTTTTTAGGGGCTTTTGAAGCTCACTTGACATCTGTTTTTTCAGTTCCTGAGTCTCTTCAAAACCTCTTGGATAGAGCGGGTCTCTGGGTTTTTTTGTATTCATTTCCAATACTCCTAATTTTTAATGATTGATGGTTAACTTAATTAAATAGGAGTAATAATTACTTATCTTTTAATTAAATTAATTATAAGGTAGTAAAGACAGAATAACAATAATATTACTGCAGGTATATTTATATTGAATACCGTGGTGTTAACTGGAATAATTAACAGTATTATAAGCACGCCAGATATTGTAATTAATGGAATGTTGTCGAATTTTTTATATTTGACATTGCATATCATAAGCAATGAAATGATAACACTTAAGATCAATACGATGTGGGGATTGAATAATCCGCTTAGATAAAATGTTGATATTGTGAAGGATATTCCCGGAATTGGGAACCCTATAAAATCTTTTGTTTTGAGTTTATCTGCAATTACATTGTATCTTGTTAATCTTAAAACTCCACAAACAACAATAAATAAGCTTACAAGTATTACTATTGTCTGGAATATGCCTGGGGTGGTGTTAATGCAACTGTAAATAAATATTGCAGGTGCTACTCCGAATGAAACAATATCTGATAAGGAATCGATATTTTTCCCGAAGCCGAATTCGTCCTGTCTATTTGTTTTTCGTGCTACCCAACCATCGATGGAGTCAAACATGATTGCTATGATCATCAGGATTGCAGCTAGTTTAAAATCATGGTTTATAGAATTTATAATGGATAGAAATCCGGAACTCATATTTAATAGGGATATGATGTCTGAAATTGCTATAAAACTTTTGATGTCTGTGTTCATATTATTCATATTTTAACTCCAGTATTACTTTACATTTCATTTCTTATTAATGTTATCTTATAAATTGCATAATTTTTACTTATTTTGGTTATTATTAATTTAATGTTGTTATTTTTATTCACTTTCAATTATTGTTCTCACTTATAATTATTGTCTTTATAATATAAAGTAATTTTCGGTATAATATTATATTTGGTGTTTTATAAACATTAAATTGGGTTTTTCACAATTTTTTTAAAAAAAATCCATTAAAAGATAAAATATATATAATAATATTTTTAATAAATATTAATTGTTAGACTTTATTAAACATCAGTAAATTTCTTTATTTAAGTGTCAAATTTTCGTTAAATTTGATATTTTTAAAAGATATTTGTTGTCTGTTTAAATAATATATTTATATTAATAAATTGCGAGTAGTTAAATGATAGAAGATAATATACGTATTCTCAGACGAGCTGCAAGAATAACCTCTGATGGAGATCCTAAAATCAATAGGGCCTGGTGTATTATTGCAGGAAATGTTAAATTGGTTGATGATATGGCATATAAGGCTATTGCATCAAATCATCAAGTCAAAATATTGTTTAGAGAGCATGTTGTATTAAATTATGGTAAAATCGATAAAAAATTTGATTTTATAATGCTTAATGGCAATGAATTAATACTTAATGACTTTAAAAAAAATACTTTGGCTCGTGGGGGATCATATATTCAAGTTTCTAGGAGTTATCTGTCTAAGGAGCCTAATTTAATGGTGTTGGTTGGACCGGATAATATAATTAGAAATGTTGTTTCTATTATTGAGAAATCAAAAATATCCTTAGCGATTTTGCAGGAATCTCAAACTACCGGTTTTATTGATATAGATTTAAATAATGAGGTCAAATTGCCAAACTTTATTAAGTCTGTTCTTAAACCATTTTATAATGCAAATGAAGTTGTTTTATCTGCAATTTTAATTTCTGTTGAAAATGACTCAGATGTTAATAAGGTTCAAAGTATAGCTACATCTAATAGAGTTTTCGTTATAGATTTTAGAGATATTGTAACGGAGGATTAATCATGAATATTTTTGGAAATGAAGAGGAAGAACCACAAACTGAAAACACTAAAGTTATTAGTAACAGTTTAGGAATTGATTTAGGAACTTTAAACACAGTAATTGCAAAACCATCAGGTGACAAATTTGATTTATACCAAATTCCATCTGTTGTTGCGGTAAAAAAAGATGATCCCGCTGAAGTTTTAGCAGTTGGTGAAGAAGCTAAGAAAATGCTTGGAAGAACTCCTGAAGATATTCTTGCAGTAAGACCTTTGAAAAAAGGAGTTATTGAAAATGTTGTGCAAGCACAGGCATTGCTCATTAAAGCGATGCAAATAGGAATCAATGAAGGCGAAACTGTTGGAAGAATAGTCATTGGTATTCCTGGAGATGCATCTGAAGTGGAAAAGAATGCGGCTGAAGAAATCGGAAGAAAAGCCGGTGCACAAAATATTTTGGTAATTAGTGAAGGATTGGCTGCAGCTATTGGTGCAGGTTTACCTATTGCAGAACCAAACGGTACTATGGTTGTTGATATCGGTGCAGGTTCTACTGATATTGTAATCATTTCCCTTGGTGGTATTAATGATATTGAAACTGTTAGATGTGGTGGAGATGACATTGATAATAAAATCGTAGAGCTTGTAGCAGAAAAATACGATGTAGCTATTGGTATTCATGATGCAGAATCCGCTAAAATTGAAGTTGGAATGGTACATTGTTCCGAACAACTTGAAAACTTAAGTGTTGAAATTATTGGTAAATCTTTAGAAACTAATAGGCCTAAAAAAGTTGTCATCGATTCCATGCTTGTTGCAGATGCAGTAGAGCCATACATGCAGCAAATTGTTGACGGACTAAATGTAATTTTAGAAAGATTGTCTCCGGAATTGATGATGGGTGTTTACAATAATGCTGTTGCTGTTGGTGGAAGCTCAAGACTTAGAGGATTAAAAGAAAGAATCTACGATGAAATTGCTATACCAATTGAAATTTCTGAAGATCCAATGACTGTTGTGGCAAAAGGTACTGCTATCGTTGCTGCTGAACCTCTTGCATTAGAACCTGAAGTCCGTTTAAGGGCTATGAAATAAATTTAATTTATTTCATTTCTTTTTTTATTTAATTTTTTTTGATTATTATGGATATTTTAGGTGTTGATGAAGCGGGAAGAGGATCTGTTTTAGGTCCCATGGTGATTGCAGGCGTGATAGTTCCTGAAAAAATGGAAAAAGTCCTTGAAAGGATGGGCGTTAAAGATTCAAAAAGATTAACTGCCAATCGCCGTACAATTCTGTCCCGTAAATTAAAAAAAATGTTTGAATATGACATGATTATAATCACTGCCCGTGAAATTGATGAAATGAGGGCCGACGGCATTAATCTCAATGAAATAGAAAAAAATGCCATGGAAGAATTGATTTTAAGATTAAAACCTGAAAAGGCAATTGTTGATGCAGTCGATGTGAAAGCTCAAAGATTCCAAGAAAACCTTAGAAACGACACTGGTTTTGATGTTATTGCAGAACACAAGGCAGATGATAATTATATTCAGGTTAGTGCTGCTTCAATTATTGCAAAAGCAGAAAGAGATGCTCAGATTGCTGAAATCAATAAGGAATTCATTAAATCTGGAGGAATTGGTTCAGGATATCCTTCAGACCCGACAACTAAAAAATTCCTAACCAACTACTCTTATGATGAAATGCCTGATTTTGTCAGAAGGTCATGGAATACTGTTGCAAAAATGAAATAATTGTCATTATTTTTAATTAATTTTAAGTACTGGAATTAATAAAACTATTTTTATAAAAAGGTTTTTCAATTTATTTGATTATAGGGATAAATATGATTGTTGAGTATATCATGCCTTTTTTTGATGGAATGATGGATATTTTTACTCAGGGAGGAATTATTACATATATAATTCTTTTTGTTGGTATTTATGGTCTTATTATTGCATTGAGAAAAATTGCGTATCTTAGAAGAATTAGTAAGGTTGATACAACTGAAATTTTCGGCGTTGTAACTGCATCCATGGAAAGAGGCGGTGCTGTTGAAGCTTTAAAACAGATTAACGGTTTTAAAAATCCTATTTCTAGAATTATTTCTGAAACTTTAAAGATTGGTTATAAGAATAAAACTGAAGTTGAGGAAAGTATGGAGCAAATTTTCATTGTTGAAATGGCTAAAATGACTAAAGGGTTAAGCACTATTAAGACACTCACAGAACTTGCTCCATTTTTAGGTTTGATTGGTACTGTAATAGGTATATGGATGACATTCAAGTCATTAGGTGTTCATCCTGATTCTGCAGCAATGGCTGAAGGTATTTATGTGGCTTTGACTACTACAATCATGGGTCTTTTAGTAGCTATCGTTTTATTGCCTTTATACACTTATATCCAAGGGCTTATTGAAGATGAAATGGATAAAATCGAACTTGCTACAAAAATGACTAATTGGGGATATGCAGTAGTAAAAGTTAGAGTTGATTCTAATGTTGAATGTGCACTTGAAGCTTTGCAGGAAGCGGAGGGTGTTGTAAATACAAGATTGATTTCAGATCCTTACGCTAATATTAAAGTTTCTTTTAAACCAAGCATGTTGGATAAGAGTATAGCAAATATTATTTTGGAAAAGTGTAATGTTAATGCGGAAATTACTGAAAGTAAATTAAGACAATAACGGTGATTAAATGGCGATTGATATTAAAAAACACAAAAAGAAATTTTTAGATCAAAAACCAAGCATTAATTTAGTCCCTTTTATTGATATCTTATTTACAATAATGATTTTTTTAGTTGTTACTAGTAATTTTTCATCTACTGATGTTCAGGCAGATGCTGCTGATGATGTTGAAAATACCGGCGGAAAACCTAATGTCACTGATGTTTCAGGAGACCAGGAATATTATGTCATGCCGGTGGCCAATTTGCATAAGGTTACCGTTAACGGTCAGGACCATTCAGATGCAATATCGGGCAGCGCCGTGGGCGTACAGGCAAATGTAATTGATCAAGGACAAGTTGTAATTAAACCTGGTGAAATTGTAATTACTACTCCTCCGGGAGTGCCACCAGAAAAAGCGGTTCAACGTCCTGAACTTTAAATCGAGGGATTAAAATGTATACGGGGAGAATTTTATCAACTGGTATGAATAGTGATGGTAAACCTTTTGTGGCTTATAGAGTATCAAGCAGGTCATTTCCTAATAGGAGATGTTTAAAATTTGATAATCGTGCGGCTGTTGTTCCAAAAGAAGGTTTTGAAAAGGATATTTATGAGAATACATACATTACATATAACAGTATTCGTATTGTAAGGGATATGGCTATTGTATCCAACGGTTCTCATACGGATGTTATAGCAGATAAAATTGCTTTGGGAATGAATATTAAAGACGCAATCGCTTATTCATTGCTCACTATGGATTATGAAAAAGACGATTACAACACTCCAAGAATTGCTGCTGTTGTCACATCCACAAATAAAAAGGAAGAATATGGCTGTTATGTTGGAATAGCCAATGATAAAAAATTGTTGGTTGAGCAGGTGCCTTTCGGTGATGCGGTATTTATTTCAACATATGGTAGTCAGGTTCATGATAAGGTAGATTTTGAAGCGAAGACTTCTGAAGATGCTGCAAAATATATTTTTGATGAAGGAGTTTTTGCAAATTATGAAAAGCCGGTAACTTCTTGTGCCGCTGTTTTTGATGGAGAATGGACTATTGATGTCTATAATCCATAATTTTCTTTTTTTTAACATTTTCAGATGATTATTATGAGTATTGAATTATTTGGTTTAGAAGGTATTCCGATTGTTGATGGGGACAGTGACATTTCTCAAATTATAAAAGATGCTGTTGAAAATCAGGGATGTGGATTAAATCATGGGGATATTGTTTTAATTGCTGAAACATTAATTTCAAAGGCTGAAGAAAATTTTATTAGATTGGATGATTTGGTGCCCTCTGATTTTGCAATCAGGCTTGCAAATGAATCCGGTAAGGATCCTAGATTGGTTGAAGCTATTTTAAATGAATCGGAAGAGGTTGTTCGTGTAGGTCCTAATTTCATAATAACCGAAACAAAACACGGTTTTGTTTGCGCCAATGCCGGAATTGATGAGTCCAATGTTGGTGACGGGCTTGCAACTCCAATGCCAAAGGATGCGGATAAGTCCGCATCTGAAATTCGTGAATTTTTAGAAAAGGAGTTTGATACTGAAATTGCCGTTATAATTACTGATACTCAGGGAAGGGCTTTTAGATTTGGTGCCATTGGTACTGCAATTGGATGTTCTGGTATTTCTCCTATATGGAGACGTGTTGGCGAAAAAGATTTATATGGTAGGGAATTGGAAACAACTGAAATTGCAACCTGTGATGAGTTGGCTTCAGCTGCATCATTGATTATGGGTCAGGCCAATGAAGGTCTTCCAGTTGTTATTGTACGTGGTTTTGACAGTTTTGATACATTAAGAGATACCGATTCAAATATCAAATCTGTTCTGATGCCTAAAAAAGCGGATGTATTTAGAAAATAGGGATAATTATGATTACTGTTTTATCTGGAGGAACCGGAACTCCGAAATTATTGCAAGGTCTTAAAGAAGTTGTTAATCCGGCTGATTTGACAATTATTGTAAATACTTTGGAAAATGATTTTTTTTCAGGGGTTTATGTCTCAGCAGACATTGATACTGTATTATATACAATGTCTGACATGATTAATGATGAGTTATGGTATGGAGTTAAGAATGACACATTCATCACCCATGACAGGCTTGAGGAGCTGGGTTGTGCTGAACTGCTTAGAATAGGCGATATCGACCGGGCAACCAAAATACAAAAAACCCAACTGATGGAAAAATACGGTCTTGCAAAAGCATGCGAGATTCAGGCCGAAAAAATGGGAATCCAATCAAAAATCATTCCTATGAGTGAAGAGAATTCCGATATTAAAATAATGACTGATATCGGTGAGTTGGAATTCCATGATTTTTTAATCAAGCACAGAGGCGAACCTGATGTTTTGGATATTAAGTTTTCAAAAGTCAAACCTTCAAAAGGCATTATCGATGCAATTAAAAATTCTGAAGCAGTAATTATAGGACCGTCCAATCCAATAACCTCAATTTTGCCGATATTATCATTGGATGGAGTAAAAGAGGCATTGAATGAAACTTATGTTGTGGCAGTTTCACCGATTATAGGTTCCGGTGCCGTTTCAGGCCCTGCCAGCAAATTCATGAAAGCCTTGAATATTGAAGTTTCATCAGTCGGTGTTGCAAAATTATATGAAAATTTTTTAGATAATATTGTTATAGATGATAAGGATTTTGACAAAAAATCACAATTAAATCAAATAGTTAATAAGGTAACAATTACAAATACAATAATGAATAATTCATGTGTCAAAAAAAATCTGGCACAAATTATTATAGATAGTATTCCTTAATGAAAGAGGCGATTATCAAATGATACAAATGACATTAATACAAATTGACAATTATGGGCCTTGGACTGTAACTCCAAGACCAAGAACTGAATCCGATTTACAAATGCTACAAGCAAGTTTATTTGCAGATTTAAATAATCATTTTGGTAACAAAAAAGGTTTGGTTTTCTTCACAAGATTCGACAACCTGCTTGCTATTTCAAATGGATTAGATGAAGAGGATCACTTAAGAATTCAAAGATCAATAAGAAACCGATATCCTATAACTGTAAGTATGGGTGTTGGAGCTGCTGAAACTCCTCATGAAGCACAAAAATTAGCAACTATTGCTCTTCAAAAAGCGGGCAGTGCTCAATCAGGTGAAAGAAAGGAAATTTTAGCAGTTGACAGCTTGGTTTCTGAAGAGGACAGTTATGTTCAGGCGGCACACATTGACATCAACAGTGTCACAGAAACTCTCACTGATATTGAATCAGCATTTGATACAAGTTTCATGGTTAATAAGGCTCAGCATTATCTGATGACTAAACTCATTAAAAGAGGAGCATTGCTTTTTTTCATTGGTGGAGACAATTTCATGTCCCCATGTAACGGATTGTCCGAACAGGACATTGAAGATATTATGATTGAAATCGATGAGGAAATAGGCATCAAACTCAAGGCAGGTATAGGCAGAGGCAAGAATGCTGAGGATGCAGCATACATGGCCGATATCGGACTTGAAGAAATCAGAGCTCATAATAATGAAATGTGGACTTGGGTAGTCGAAAAGGAATACTAACTGATTAATATGATTAAAGTAGTTGCTCCAATGGCCGGAATAACCGACGCTGATTTTTTAAATAAGGTCATTCCATATGGTTTTGATGTAGCTACTTTAGGCGGGTACAGTTTGGATGCACCCACCATTGATGCAAGTAAAAAAATCATCGAAAGGGGAAGAGACGAATTTGATTTTCCATTGGATGAAATTTTTACCCATATTCAAAATGAAGTTAAACTGATTAAAAGTGTTCACAGTGATGTAAAAGTCTCAGCCAATGTGCGGGCAACCACAACACAACCTCTTATCGAGGCAGGTAATATTGAAGGTCTTGATATTGTTGAAATTAATTGTCATTGTCGCCAAAAGGAGATTTTAGATGTTGGTTGTGGTCAGGAAATGTTGCGTCGCAAAGATTTGGCAGATTTTATATCCCAAGTTGTTGATAGTGTAAAAAGTGAAGTTTCAGTTAAAATCCGGGCCAATGTTGAAGGAACTGATGCTGTGCAGTTGGCCGGTTTGATTGAGGATGCAGGTGCTGATTATCTGCATATTGATGCTATGAAAAAAGGTGTTTTTGAAGCGGACTGGGAACTTTTAAGTGAAATTTGTAATAATGTTAATATTAAAGTTATAGGAAATAATTCTGTAAATAATGATGAAAACCTTAAAAAAATGATTGATACTGGAGTAGATGGGTTTTCTATTGCTCGTGGCGTTATTTCAGGAAAATTGAACTTTGACATTTCTAATTTTTAAAATATTAAAACAATTGTTATTAGAAAGTATTATTAATAGTTTATAATAAAAATTTAATTAATAGGTGATTACATGGATTTTATAACTCTTAAGAATATTACAAAAAACTTCGATGGTGTTGATGTTCTTAAAGATATTAATTTAAAAATTAATGAAGGAGAGACTTTAGGTATATTGGGACGAAGTGGAAGTGGAAAATCTGTTTTAATCAACATGCTTAGAGGAACAAAAGAGTACAAGCCTGATGGCGGAAACATTATAATGAATCTTGCAGTATGTCCAGATTGTTTGGCTGCAGAATCCCCATCTCATGTTGGCGAAAAATGTCATTGTGGTGGAACTTACGAATCTAGAGAAGTTGATTTCTTTAATGCAGAAAGAAAACTATTTGCAAGTATTAAAAGAAGAATTTCCATTATGTTACAACGTAACTTTGCGTTATATGATGAGGAATCAGTTATTGAAAATGTAATGAGAGCATTGCCTGATGATGTTGAATATGAGGAAGGTTTATACATTGCTTTAGATTTATTGGAAATGGTTCAAATGAACCATAGGATTACTCACATTGCACGTGATTTAAGTGGTGGAGAAAAACAAAGGGTAGTATTGGCAAGGCAATTGGCAAAAAATCCTATGATGTTTTTAGCAGACGAACCGACAGGTACACTGGATCCACAAACTGCAGTAAAACTTCACAATACCTTAAAAGAAGGTGTTAAAGATAAAAACATCACTATGTTAATCACTTCCCACTGGCCTGAAGTAATGACCGAACTTGCAGATAATGTAATCTGGCTGGAAAACGGTCAAATCAAAGAAGAAGGAAACCCTCAGGAAGTTGTAGATCATTTCATGGAAACAGTTCCCGTTCCTAAAAAACCTGAAATTCCAGAGTTCGGTGAAAAGGAAGTTGTTTTAAAAGATGTTAAAAAACATTATTACTCCATCGAACGTGGTGTTGTAAAAGCTGTCGATGGAATTGACCTGGAAATTCACAAAGAGGAAATATTCGGACTTGTTGGATTAAGTGGTTCCGGTAAGACAACCACTACCAGAATGTTAATCGGATTAACAGAACCGAGCAGTGGTGAAATAGAAATTAAACTTGGTGACGAATGGATTGACATGACTGAAGGAGGTCCTCTTAACCGTGGCCGTATTGTTCCTTATTTAGGTTTGCTACATCAGGAATATTCATTATATCCTCACAGGACTATTTTAGGTAACTTAACTGATGCAATCAGTTTAAACCTGCCTGCTGAATTTGGTAAAATTAAAGCTATCCATGCATTAACCACTGTAGGATTTGACGAAAACGAGGCTGCAGTAATTCTGGACAAATATCCTGACCAATTAAGTGTTGGGGAAAAACACAGAATCGCTCTTGCACAGGTTTTAATCAAGGAACCTAAAATCATCGTTTTGGATGAACCTACAGGTACAATGGATCCTATTACCAGAGTAAATGTTACTGATTCAATCTTAAAAGCACGTACTGAATTGGAACAAACATTCATTATCGTTTCTCACGATATGGACTTTGTATTGGATGTTTGTGACAGGGCTGCTTTAATGAGGGGAGGAAAACTCTTGGATGTTGGTACTCCTGAAGAAATCGTTGAACAGTTAACCCCTGATGAAAAAGAAGACATGCTTAAAGACAGATAGTCTTTATTCATTTAATCTTTTTTTTATTTTTTTCCAATCTGAACAATGTTTGTCCATCAGTTTTTTAAAATTTTTCCCGTGATTGAATTCAATCAGATGGTTCAATTCATGAATCATCACATATTCTAGACATTCCTTATCTTTTTTTGCCAGGTTCAAATTCAGGGTTATTTTTCCGTCCTGTTTGCAGTTTCCCCAGTTTTTCATTTTTCGAACGGTTACGGATTTTGGGGTTTTTCCAACAATTTTTGTGCATTTGTCTAAAACTTGTGGGATGGCTAATTTCAATTCTTGGCGGTAAAATTCATCTAAAATGCTTTTTCTTTTTTCAATTGTGCTTCTTTTAGGAACCGGCAAATACAGTATGGACTTTTCTTCATCTGTCAATACCTGTTTTATGTTGTTTGAAATTAGTTGTAATGTGTACTCTTTACCCCAGAGAGGATGCTTTTCGCCATTGGTATATTTTAAAGGCATCCTGACATTATTTTCAAGAATATATTTCTGTTTATTTAAAATCCAGTCCTTTTTCGATTTGATAAAATCAATAATGTCTTCATCTTTTACAAATATTGGTGCGGATACCTTAACCTCTCCGTTGGGTGGCAGAATGCGGATATACATGTGCTTTATATTCTTTTTTTCAACGGAAACAGCAATGTTTTCAACAATCATTAAATAAAAAATAAGGTTTATAATGTATTTAAACCTTATTGTCACTTTTCAATTCCAAATATCTTTTTGCCAACCAAAGTTAATGGTATTAATGTAATATTATGAATTTGGATTTTTCATAAAAAAGGTTATATATTCATTGTTCAAATAAATTATATTAATATTTTA
>NZ_CAMJUE010000029.1 GCF_946408925.1 uncultured Methanobrevibacter sp. | reverse complement strand
CTGGATCTGATGTAATATTTGACTGGAAAGACATCAAGCACGGTTACAGATTCCTTAGAAAATTCTGGAACGCATTCAGATTCATCAGCATGCAAATATTTGACGAGGAAGTCCCATATGAAGAAGTTAAAGATAATCTGGGACCATTGGACTTGTGGATATTGTCAAAACTAAACAACCTTAACCTGAAAGTAGACAATGCATTTGCAGAATATAACTTTGCAGACACAATAACCTCAATCGAAAGGTTCTTCTGGCATGATTTCTGTGACGAGTACATTGAAGCTGTAAAATACAGATTATACTCAGATGTAAGTGACGAATCAAGAAGAGCTGCAAAATACACTTTAAGGACAGTTGTTGAAACATCCCTTAAACTGATGGCTCCAATCGCTCCATTCTTTACCGAAGAGGTTTATCAATACTTCTCAGACGAGTCAATTCACACCACTTTATGGCCTGAAGTCTATGAAGAGTTAATCAGTGAGGAAATGGAAAGCAAAGGTGAAACCACAGTGGAACTCATTGATGAAGTCAGAAGATTCAAGTCAGCATCAAAAATTCCATTGAATGCAGAACTTGCCGAAGTCAACGTATACACTTCAGATGATGATTTGGTAGATATATTCAATCAGTTCGATGCAGACATTAAAGGAACCTTAAAAATCAATGATTTGGCAATCAGCTCCGGAAAACCGGAAGTTCATGAAAAAATCATCGAAGTTGAACCTGACATGTCACAGGTGGGGCCTACATTCAAAGGGGATGCAGGCAAAATCATAGGATACTTAAAATCCACTGATATCGATGAAATCGGCAGGGTTCTAGAAGAAAACCATGAACTTGCAATTGGAGATATTGTAGTTCCGCAGGACATGCTGAACATTAAAAAAGAGATTGTAGGAGCATCCGGTAAAAAAGTGGACATCCTCCAATCCGAAAACTTAGATATGATTGTTGAAGTAATTAGATAATTACTTCTCAAATTCTCTTTTTTTTAGATATCGTAGATATTTACGGCATTCATTTTAACTTCATCTTTCTTTTTATCGTAACCCTCTTCAAGATAAAAGCTAACTTTAACATTTTCACGGTATTTGTTTGGATCTCCCTTAAATTCATAGCTGTTGAAGAAAAAGGAATCTCCATCATCTCTTCTGATAAAACCAGATTTTCCATGCGGAAATATTCTGTTGATTACTCCATAGTTTGGCTGTTGGGTTTTGAATTTCAAATCCTTCCAGAAACCTTTAAGTTCCTTTTCAATTTTCCAGTATTCGGTATTTTCCATATCCAAACCAGATTCAGCAATTTTTTCTTCCAAATCTTCATCGATTCCCCATTCATTATGCAGTCTTATTGAATAAATCAGATATGAATGCTTTAGTGCAATTTCCGGATATTCATCTTCAAGAAGGTCTTCAAGCAGGGAATATAGTTTGATTTTCTTGTCACTGTCGCCACGACTTAAAGCGGCAGACACTGCATATTCAAGTGATTTTTCATTATCTGCGTTGAAGAAATAGTTTTCAGCAAGTTCCCATAGGATAAACCAGTCCTTTTTGGTTTTGTAGATGTCTTTAAGATAATCGATAGCCTCATCATATTCTCCAATTTCTCTTAAAGACCTTGCTATTCTCCATTTAAACCATATGTCGCTGTTGTTTGTAAATGTTGTCAGTTCTTCCAATGCCTTTTTGGAGATTGTCAAACATTCATCAAAATCTTCAACTTCCTGATAGGATTTTGACAGCCAGTTATAATATTTTTCCTTATTTGATGCAGTTGTAACTTCTCTTCCATCCTGTGTGGTGAATCTTGATGTTTTTGCATTTAAAAAATCAGGATTTAGTCTATCTGCCCAAACAAGAATGTTTTTATAGTCATTCTGTTTATATAAGTAATCCAGAAGCTTCATCATGGATAGTGTATATGCGCAGACTCCATCCTTTTTTGAATGGTTTTCCTGGGATAGCAATTCGGTAATTAAATCCACAGCTTCGAATAAATCTGTTTCATCTTCGGGATTTTTAACATATAGTTGATATAATGCCCAACTGTAGAATCTTTTGTCCCATAGGGTAAATGCCTCAGGTTTTTCTTCGTAAAGTGTTTCATAGAGATTTTTGGCATCTTCATAGTTTTTATCTTGATAATTCTTTTTTGCTTGAGCTAAATCTTTTTTAATATCTTCACTCATTTTCATCACCATGAAATATCTTATGTGTATAAGTTGTTATGTCAATTATTTATATTTTGATATTTTTGTTTCAGTATTCAAACTTAAATCAATATTGTGCAGACTTTATTTTATTTTAAACTCAAGTAAATATTGTTTTTTGCTTATTTAAAGTATATATATGAGTTATTGCATAATTAATTAGTGGAGATGAGTATATTTTTAAATTGTTCAATATGTTTTTTTTTGGTAATATTGTGAAATCGGTTCATTTGTAGTCATGTTAATAATTCTCATCTCCAATTTTTATTTTTTTAAGTTTCATTTTATAGTTAATTATTTAATGAATTTAAATTAAAAATATTACTTGATAAAATGATTCTTAGGGTAAAAAATATTTCAGAAATTGGCGGAACTGTAAAGGCTCCTCCTTCAAAAAGCTATTCTCACAGAGCAGTAATACTTGCATCACTTGCAAAAGGAACATCAAAACTATATGATATGCTTTATTCAGAAGATACCTTGGCTTCAATCAGAGTATGTAAAGCTTTAGGTGCTGAAATTAATAAAAAAGAAAATTATTTGGAAGTCATAGGAACCGGTGGTAAATTGCACAATTCCAGTGATGCTCCAATTGATTTGGCCAATTCTGGAACTACTTTAAGATTGATGACCTCTGTTTCTGCCTTAAGTGATAATGAGGTTACCCTTACAGGAGATGATTCACTGAAAACACGTCCGATGGGACTGCTTATGGATGCATTGATGCCATTGGGTGTTGAAAGCAGATCATTAAATGACAATGATAAGGCACCAATATTAATTAAACCGGGTTATCTGGGCGGTGAAACTAATATTATGGGCAATGTCAGTTCACAGTTCATTTCATCAATATTGATATCTGCACCATTATCAAAAAGCGGTGTAAAATTATATGTATTGCCCGAGTTCAAGTCAAAGCCTTACGTTAACATGACACTGGACATTATGAGGAAATTCGGTGTCAAGACATTGAAGGGTTACTATTTAAAGCATGAAACCTGCAATCAGGAGTTTCAGAACTGCAGAATTGATGAGTTTGTAGTCAGAAAACAGGAATATCAAGCCTGTGGCTATACAGTTGAGGGCGATTACTCCTCAGCATCATATCTGCTTGCACTTATTGCCATTAATGGTGGCAGGGCTAAAATCAAAAACTTATTCATGGATTCCAAACAGGGTGATAAATATATTCTTGATATCCTCCAAAAGATGGGCGCCACCATCATCCGTGGTGAGGATTATGTTGAAATATCATCTGAAGGCAATCTTAAGGCTATTGATGTTGATTTGTCAAATGCGCCTGATTTATTAATCACCGTTGCGGTTTTGGCTGCAATGGCTGAAGGTACAACAAACATTACTGGAGTTGCACATGCAAGAGTCAAGGAAACCGACAGAATTGATACAACATGCCGTGAACTTGAAAAATTAGGCTGCAAATTGGTTGAACATGAAGATGGAATGAGCATAACTGGTGGTGTAACATCCGGAGTTGTTGATTCTCATGGAGACCACAGGCTGGCAATGGCATTCTCTCTGATTGGGCTAAAGCATGATATAAAGATAACTGATGGGGAAGTTTTTGATGTGTCATTTCCTAATTTCATTGAGGCAATGGCAGAACTTGGATTTGAATTGGAGTTAAAAAATGAATAAGGAAGACCGTGTAATCAAATTAATTGAAGAGTTGGAAAGTGTTTTTAAAATCAGGGTATTTTTGGACCATGACCCCTATAAGGTGCTCATTAGAACAATATTGTCCCAAAGAACCCGTGATGAAAATACAGACCAAGCCACCAATAATTTGTTTGAAAAGTATCCTGACATTTATGCGGTGGTTGATGCTCCAATCGAGGATGTTAAAAAGTTAATAAAACCTGCAGGTTTTTATAATGTGAAAGCAGCTCGTATTCAGGAGGTTTCCCGTATTTTGATTGATCAGTATGGCGGCGAGGTTCCAGACACTGTTGATGAGATGATTAAACTTCCGGGTGTTGGTCGAAAGACTGCAAACTGTGTAATGGTTTTTGCTTTTGAACTTCCTGCAATTCCGGTTGACACTCATGTTCACAGGATTTCCAATCGCTTGGGTTTGGTTGATACTAAAAATCCTGATGATACTGAAGTGGAGTTGTGCAGGATTGCTCCTGAGGAATTGTGGATTAAACTGAATGACTTGATGGTTCAGTTTGGCCAGAATATCTGTAAGCCGATTTCTCCTCAGTGTGAAATTTGCCCTTGCACTGATATTTGCGATTATTTCAGTGAAAATGTTTAACTATTTTTTAGTCATACCAAAACATTTATAAACTAAAACAATGTTATATAACAATAGTTATTATAACATATGTTATTTTAACTCTAAATTTAACCCTTTTAAATATGCCTTAAAACAAATTAAATATAAAGGAGAAAAAATCATGGTAAATGTTCCAAAATTAAAAAGAGGAGTACTCGAAAGTATCACAGATGCTATCGGAAACACTCCAATTGTAAGATTAAATAATTTAACAGAAGATTTAGAAGCAGAAGTTGACGTAAAAATCGAATCATTCAACCCAACCGGCAGTGTAAAGGATAGGGTGGCAGTTGCAATGATTGAAGATGCTGAAGAAAAAGGCCAACTCAAGGAAGGTTCAACAATCATAGAGCCAACAAGTGGAAACACCGGAATCGGACTTGCATTTGCCGCAGCTGCAAAAGGATACAAGTTAATATTGACCATGCCTGAAACCATGTCCATTGAAAGAAGAAAATTCTTAAGTGTTCTGGGTGCAGAATTGGTTTTAACTCCAGGAGCCGATGGAATGGGAGGAGCAATTGCAAAGGCAAATGAACTTAACGAAGAAACTCCAGATTCAATCATATTAGGTCAATTCGACAATCCTGCCAATGTAAAGATACATGCTGAAACCACTGCTCAGGAAATCTTAAGGGATACTGAAGGAAAAGTGGACATTGTTGTCGGAGGTGTAGGTACCGGTGGAACAATCACAGGTATAGGTAAAGTATTAAAAGAAGAGGTGCCTGATGTCAAAATCGTAGCTGTTGAACCAAAAGACTCACAAACATTAGGTAAAGGTGAAAAAGGACCTCACAAAATCCAAGGTATCGGTGCAGGATTCGTACCGTCAATTTATGATTCAGAAGTAATCGATGAAATAATTCCAGTTGCAAACGAAGATGCAGGAAATACTCTTCTTGCACTTGCTAAAAAGGAAGGTATTTTTTCCGGTATTTCATCAGGAGCGGCAACTTGGGCTGCTTTGGAATTGGCTAAAAAAGAAGAAAACAAAGGTAAAAGAATAATTGCCATCTTGCCTGACAATGGTGAAAGATATCTCTCTGTCGACTGGTTATTTGAATAAGAATAACTATTTATAATATGTGTTATATAAATTAAAACATAGCATATTATGAGGTTTATCGATGTTCAAAAATTTGAGGGCAGAAATCAAGGCCATTAAAGAAAAGGATCCTGCTGCAAGGTCAACATTAGAAATTTTCTTATGTTATCCTGGATTTTATGCATTACTGATGCATAGAGTCAGTCACTGGCTTTGGAATCATTCATTAAAGCTATTAGCTCGTATGAATTCCAATTTAGCAAGATTCCTAACAGGTATTGAAATTCACCCAGGTGCAACATTCGGTAAACGAGTATTTATAGATCATGGTATGGGTGTTGTTGTCGGTGAAACCGCAATAGTTGGTGATGATGTATTGCTCTATCAAGGAGTTATCCTTGGGGGTACAAGTACCGAAAAAACCAAAAGACACCCAACAGTTGAAAAGGGAGTAATTGTTGGAGCCGGTGCCAAGGTAATGGGAAACATTACAATTGGAGAATATTCTAAAATCGGTACCGGTGCAGTAGTTTTAAAAGATGTTCCTCCACAATCAACATGTGTTGGAGTTCCAGGACGTATAGTAAGACGTAAAGGTGTCAAACCCGAAAAAGTTGATTTGGATCATGGCAAACTTCCAGACCCTGTTGCTGATGCAATAAGAGTGTTAGAAAAACATCTTCAGGAAAATGATAGACGTTTCGAGATTCTATTTGAAAAACATGAGATTTGTTTAACTGAAGATATAAGAGATGAGCAAGAAGAACTAGAAGATTTATTTAATAAAGATGGTGATTAATATGAAACCACCTTGTGAAATTGTAGTATGGTATGTCATACCGGCTATCAGGTCAGAATTGGCGAAAGAGCTATTAAATTTGGGAATGAAACAGAAAGATGTTTCAGAGCTTATGGATATAACTCAACCGGCTGTTTCACAGTACATTACTGATAAACGTGGTAGCGGAATCAAACTTGATGACAATGTTCGTGAAATGATTCATGAGTTTGCCCGCCAGTTATCCGAAGGTGAAGCTACAAAAGCAGACCTGATTTCAAGGACATGTACCATTTGCAAACATGTCAAAACAACAGATGTGTTACAACAACTTAATATTAGTAAGGAAGACCTTGGAGAAGATTGTCAATCTTGTTTAGGTTCCGAAGCAGAATAGTAAAATATTGGAAAATATAGTAAACTATATAAACTATTAATTACCAATATTTTATTATACTTTTTTAGTTAGTGGCAAGTTTACCGAGTGGCTAGGTGTGTGGCTGCAGACCATAATACGGGGGTTCAAGTCCCTCACTTGCCTTTTATAATTACTTTTTTTCGAGGTTTATTTTATGGAAATTTATTCAACTTTAACTCGCAGTAAAGAGGATTTTGTAACTATTAACGATAACAGAGTTAACCTATTCGTATGCGGACCGACCGTTTACGATGATGCACATATTGGACACGGAAGAACATACATTTCTTTCGATACAATCAAAAGATACTTGGAATATAAAGGATACGCTGTATTTTACATTCAAAATGTAACAGACATTGATGATAAAATCATCAACAGATCAAAGGAAAGCGGAATTCCATCAGATGAATTGGCCCGCAAGTTTGAAAAACGCTACCGTGAAGACATGGCCAAATTAAATGTAAATGGAGTTAATTTATTCGCAAGGGCAACAGACCATATGCCTGAAATCATTGACCAAATCCAAAGACTGATTGATAAGGGATTCGCTTATGAAACCGAAGACGGAGTATACTTTGAAATAGACACCTTTGATGAATTCGGAAAACTCTCAAACAGAAATGTTGAAGAGCTTGAATCTCACAGGGAAATTGCAGAAACCACAAAGAAAAATCATCAGGACTTTGCATTGTGGAAAAAACGTGAAGGGGTAGATGAGCCAACATGGCCTTCACCATGGGGTGACGGAAGACCTGGATGGCATATTGAAGACACTGCAATCACCGAATACTATTTTGGAGAGCAATATGATGTTCACGGCGGAGGTTTAGATTTGATATTCCCTCACCATGAGGCTGAAATCACACAGATGGAAGCTGTTTCAGGAAAATCTCCAATGGTAAGATACTGGTTGCACACAGGATTTTTAAATGTTAATGGAGAAAAAATGTCAAAATCACTTCACAACTTCATAACAATCCGTGAACTGCTTGAAAGCTATGAACCTGACACTTTCAGATTCTTTGTACTTTCAACCCATTACAGAAGCCCTATTGACTTTTCAAAAGACTCACTTCACCAATCCGAAAGAAGCCTTGAAAGAATCAGAAAATTCTACGAACAGCTGGATGTTGAAGTCGGTGATGAAACCTATGAATGTGATGCACTGGCACCTCACATGAAAGAGTTCTTTGACAGTATGGATGATGACTTTAACACTCCAAAGGCAATTGCAGCAATATTTGGATTGATTAATGACACCAAAAACGAATTGGATGATTTGTCAGGTGAAGAAAAGATGGCCATTAAGGCATTCTTGGATGATGCAAGTCACATTTTAGGGGTCAGTTTTGAGAGTGAGGAAGTCAATGCCGGATCTGACGATTTGTTGAACTTAATTTCTGAAGTTAGGTCAGAGTTAAGAGCCAACAAGCAATATGACTTATCCGATAAAATCCGTGATAACCTGCAATCATTAGGTTATGAAATAAACGATTAAGAGAATTTAACTTCTCTTCCTTTTTTTATTTATTATTTTTTGCTTTTCCATTATTTTTCCCAATTTATGTAATATATTTTTAACATATTTTACAAGTTGAAAACAATATTGATTTGAGCTTATTTTTTTATAAAAAGACCTAAATATTGCCTTAGACTCATATAGAAAGATTTATATTCAAATTAAATCTAATTAAGAGTATATGATATGTTTTTCAAAATATAAATGATTTAATTCATTTTAAATTTTGGAAAAAATGGAGAATAAATTATGTTTGGAATATATTCAAATCAGAGATTAACGGAAAATGAACGTAAAATATTGAAATCAAATCCTGATGACTACAACTGGTACAGTGTAATGCTTCGAATTATATTCAATGATACCAGATTTTTCCAAGTCAGAGAGGACATTGAAGTTCCGAAAAAGGAAGATGATGATGGTGTTGTATTGATTTTTGAAGGAGGGGATATGGCCTATTTCAGAACAATTGATGGAAATATAAGTGATGAAGTAGTAGATTCAATCATTGATGTCTGCTCTTATCTTGTTGACAAATTCGATCGTGATGTTGATGCATATGTGATATGTCCTCCCAACAGAACATTCGATGCTAGTGAAAAAAACGTTGAACTGAGAACTAAAATATTTTTCAGTTCCCTTGCAAGTCACAACGGTGAAGAAATAATCGAAAAATTGGAAAACAAACTTAAAAACCATGAGGAATTCACAATATCTGATTCCATTGACCATATGATGCTTCCATACACTGGATATCGGGACAAAAAAGATTTTGAGGAAAAATATCAACATTATATGAATCTTATCGAAACATATGGAGATAACTGATTGGAGGTTTAGACATGTTTAAGTATGAAAGGGAAAGCTATGAAGTAAGGGATGCTGAAGATGAATTGTTCTACAATGTAATGTTCGGAAAGGTTTTCGGGATATACTCTCCGTTTGAGGTGGATGACACAGTTGAATTTCCAAAAAAAGACAGGTTTGGAGGTGTCGTTTTAAAGTTTGTAGGTGGTGGATCAGCATATTTTAAGGTTCAAAGGCAAATGCCAAGTATGGAAGAGATTGACTCAGTGGTTCAAGTATGCAGATTCCTGCAGAAATCCTTCGGACAATATGTCGTTGCATACATATTATGTGAACCCCATATTGAAATAAGGAACATTAAAGTTCGGGAGGATGAAAAGATTAATATAACTTATGTATCTTCAAGAAAAAATGATGGTGATGAAGTTTTACTAAAACTAACTGAAAAACTTGAAAATAATGAGAAATTCACCATCGAGGATTATATTTCCAAATTCACTGTTCCATTCATGTCCCGTAAGGATGATGATAAATTCCAGGAAAACTATTCCAAATTCATTGAGGAATACCGGAAAAGTGAAATGGAATTGCCAACTGTTAAAGATTTGTTGAAACATGATGTCAAGTTCAATAGAATCTTTTAATTTACCTGTAGGTTGTTAAATGGATTGTAATAATCAAAGGTTGCTGTTGGATTTGGCATTGCATCGTTATGATGAGGAAGTGGTTCGCAATCATCAATAGACAATAAAAATAAGTCAATTGTAGCATTTTTAGGCATAATGTTGACCATACGGTGCACTATTCTTCTAAGATTAATAGAATTTAAGGCAATATTGTCAAATTTAGAAATAATTGCTTTATTTTCTATTAATATTCTTTCATTAGTTTTTTTCTTAATTTAGCTAATGATTTTCATGTCTGCTTTGAATAATTTTAATGATATTCAAACTGTTTAGGATATGGATACTTTAATTGATTTTGATTTTAACAATGTCTCTTATGATGAAATTATAGGTTCAATATTAATAAATTTGAATAAGTGTCTCAAGGATAATGATGAAATTTTGGATGAAAATAATTCTAAAGGACACAATGGATTTAATTTAATGAAATATGGTGTTATTTCAACACAATATTTATCATATATGTAGAGGAGAAATGATGTCTATATTAACTAAACTCAAAACACATTCAGTATTACTTTTACAACCTTCTCAAAGTCAAACCAGCAAATCCAAGAGTCATATTGATGAATTTGAGGAATTACATCGTAATGGTTTGTCTGATGAGGAGTGGGAGGCTAAGAAGAGGGGGCATCCTGGTTTGTTTAGTGAATCTACTTTTAAACAAGTTCATAGAACTCATAATAAAAGTAAATCCTTACCTTATAATGATGAATAAAGTTTAAAAATTGGATTTGAATCTATTTTTTTTAACCTATCTTTCTCTGAAAAATATAACAATGTTTATATACTAAAAATAACAGAAGTTATATTTGTATAACATAAGTTATAATTTATTTTTTACATTTTTTTAGGCAGACCAAAACATTTATATATAAAAAATAACTATTGTTATATAGTAATATAACACGTGATATATTTACTGAAATTTCAAAAAATAAAGGTGATAAAAAATGACAAATAAAGATTATGGATTAGCAACATTAGGTGTCCGTGCAGGACAACAACCTGATCCTGCAACAGGAGCACAAGCAGTACCTATTTACCAGACAACATCATACGTATTCAAAGACTCAGATGAAGCTGCAAGGAGATTCGCCCTTCAAGAGTTCGGACAAATTTACTCCAGACTCACAAACCCTACCAGTGATGTATTTGAAGCAAGAATTGCCGCAATCGAAGGCGGTAACTCAGGAATTTCAACATCAAGTGGTCTTGCAGCAATCTCATATGCAATACTAAATGTTACTGAACCTGGTGACAACATCGTATCAGCAGACAACCTCTACGGAGGAACATATCAATTGTTCAACTACACTTTAAAGGATCTTGCAAGGGAAGTCAAGTTCGTAGACTCACAGGATCTTGAAGCGTTTGAAGCAGCAATTGATGAAAAGACCAAGGCAATATATGTCGAATCAATTGGAAACCCTAAACTCGACGTGCCTGACTTTGAGGCATTAGCTGAAATCGCACACTCACACGACATTCCATTGATTGTTGACAACACTGTAGGTGTAGGACTTGTAAGGCCATTGGAACATGGTGCAGATGTCATCGCATCATCAGCTACAAAATATGTCGGCGGACACGGTACAGCAATCGGAGGATACATTGTTGACTCAGGTAAATTCAACTGGGGAAACGGAAAATTCCCGAACTTCACAAAACCGGACCCAAGCTACCACGGACTTGTATTCTGGGATGCATTCGGAGACGTGCCTGAACTTGGAAACCTTGCATTTACAGTAAGGATAAGAGCAAGACTCTTAAGAGACCTTGGCGCAACCCAGGCACCTGTGCACAGCTTCATTTTCCTACAAGGTTTGGAAAGCCTTGATGTGCGTATAAAAAGACACTCTGAAAACGCACTCAAAGTGGCTAAATTTTTAGAATCACATCCTAAAGTCAAATGGGTGAACTACCCTGGACTTGAATCCCACCCAACATATGAAATCAACAAGAAATACCTGAAAGATCACTTCGCAGGAATTTTAGGTTTCGGTGTTGAAGGAGGAGAAGAAGCAGGACGCAAAGTCATAGAAAAGCTTGAACTGTTCTCAATACTTGCAAACATCGGAGATGCAAAAAGCCTCGCAATCCACCCTGCAAGTACCACACATCAGCAACTGACTCCGGAAGAGCAGGAAGCAACCGGTGTAACACCTGACTTCATCCGTTTATCAATCGGTTTGGAGGATGTTGACGATTTAATCGCAGACTTAAGCCAAGCGTTAGACAGTATCTAAGTTACTGTCTAATCACTTAAAACTTATATATTAAGAAAATTTACTAAAAATAAAAGACAATTGGGAGATAATAGAATGTATTTAGACAACTCAGCAACTACACAGGTTAGCGAAGAAGTTTTTAAAGAAATGGAACCGTATTTCATCGAGGAGTTCGGAAACCCTTCAACCCTTTATGGAATAGGTCGTGAATCCAAAAAGGCATTGAACCTTGCCCGCCAAAGAGTGGCAGATTCAATCAATGCAAAACCTGAAGAGATAATCTTCACAAGCGGAGGATCAGAATCAGACAACCTTGCAATCAAGGGAGTTGCATTCAAGCTTGCTAAAAAGGGAAAGCATATTATTACCACCAATATCGAACACCCTGCTGTAAAAAATACTCTCGGATTTTTGGAATCACTCGACTTTAAGGTAACCTACCTTCCGGTCAATGAGAATGGAGTAATCGATATAGATGACTTGAAGGATGCAATTACAGACGAGACCATCTTAATCACTGTAATGCATGCAAACAATGAAATCGGTACCATCCAGCCAATCGGAGAGATAGGTAAAATCGCACGTGAAAAAGGTATCAAGTTCCATGTAGATGCAGTGCAGAGCTTCGGTAAGATTGAAGTGGATGTTGAGAAGTTGAATATAGACTTGCTTTCTTTATCTTCCCATAAAATCAACGGACCAAAAGGTGTCGGGGCACTCTACATCAAAAAGGGAACCCGTGTCGTACCATTAATTCATGGTGGAGGACAGGAAAGAGGAATCAGGGGAGGAACAGAAAATGTTCCTGGAATTGTAGGATTTGGTAAAGCTTGCGAAATCGCAGCAGAAAAGCTTGATGAACACTACAAGAAATTATCCTCAATCCGTGACGAGCTAATCGACAAGGTTTTAAGCACCATTCCGGAAGCATACCTAAACGGAAGTGTTGAAGACAGACTGCCTAATCTTGTAAACTTCCGCTTCAAGGCAATTGAAGGTGAATCATTGATTCTTCTTTTGGACGCTAAAGGCTATCAGGCATCAACAGGTTCAGCATGCTCATCAAACACCCTTGAGGCATCACCTGTGCTTACTGCATTAGGCCTTGATCCGGTGGATGTGCATGGATCTTTAAGAATATCACTTGCACCTGAAAGTGAGGCATTTGACGTAGATGAATTCGTTGAAACAATCGCTGAAGCCGTTAAAAGATTAAGGCAAATGTCCCCATTGTGGAATCAGGAATTGGATTATGACAATATAATGTGTAAAAAACATGAAGACAACTGTAGGAAGTGTTAAAAATGGATTATTCAGAAAAAGTAATGGATCACTTTGCAAACCCTAGAAACTGTAGAATGATGGAAGACGCCAACGGTGTTGGAACCGTGGGAAACCCAACCTGTGGGGACCTGATGACAATTTACATTAAAGTTAATGATGATGAGGTAATTGAAGACATTTCATTCCAGACCTTCGGATGCGGTGCAGCTATTGCAACAAGCAGTATGATTACAGAAATTGCCGTTGGTAAAACTCTTGAAGAGGCATTAAAAATCTCACGTAACGATGTTGCAGAAGAATTGGATGGTCTTCCACCAATCAAGATGCACTGTTCCAACCTAGCAGCAGATGGTCTTCAGGCAGCTATTGAAAACTATTACGAAAACAATCAATAATAATAAATACTTTGAAAAATAAAATATTCTTAACCTATTTAAGGAGATGTTTATTATGGCAAAAATATTAAAATGTGACGACTGCGGATGCATCATTCAAGTGTTATCCGAAGGTGACGAAAAAGTATGCTCAGACCACATGCTTGAATTCCCGGTACAAACCGAAGGTGAAAAATCACCTAAACACAAACCAGTAGTTGAAATCGACGGCGACAAAGTAACCGTAAAAGTCGGTGAAGCAGCTCACCCAATGGATGATGACCATTACATTGAATTCGTAATTGTTGAAGCAGGTGCTGAACAATACGCAAAATGCTTCAAACCTGGAGATGTTGCAGAAGCAACCTTTACCGTCAACTCAACCGATGACGTTAAGGCATTAGCATTCTGTAATTTACACGGACTCTGGTCCAGCGAATAAGTTTAAAAATATATAATTTTTTAAACTTTCTTATTTTTTTTATAACAAATTTTAATAATATCCTATTATATAATTTAATACGTGTCTAGTTATATTAAATTAATAATTTTTATTGTAGTTTTACTTTTAGTATCTGTAACTGTTGTTTATATTGATAGTTCAATGGATAACATCAACCACTCAATGCCGGAAATCAGTGACGGTATAGTTCAGGGTGATAAGGATTACAATGAATCCGTTGAATTATTGAACAGTCAGAATTATGATGAAGCAAAAAATAAAGCAGATTCTGCCGGAGATAACTATAACAACAGTTTGCATAAGCTTGAGGGTATTAAGGATAAATATGAAAAAGACTTAAATGATGTTCATAAAAACTACATTGACACTTCAATAAATGAATTGAAAGTTAAGCTGAAGGCAGTGGATGAGCTTAAGGAATCAATTCATTATTTGGGAATGTATTATAATTACACTGGATCATCTCATGGAACTGAAGCAAATGATTTGATGTCAAATGCAGTAAACTATCAAAATAAAAGGGTTAACATTGTTCAGGAGAATCCAGAATTATTTACTTAAATCATGGAGGTTTTAAATGAAAACAAAATGTCCAAAATGTAAAGGAATAGGCTCCGTTGTAGTGGACTATAAGGAATGTGACCAGTGTGGCGGAACAGGTTATGAAGATGATGTTTTTGATATAGGTAATCATTTCAAAGGGGTAAACAGTAAAGCCCGTGATAAATTTGACCTTGGAGGAGAGGAAGACATTCCATGTGAGGCATGCAATGGAAAAGGACAGGTTGAAGTTTATGAAGAGTGTCCTCATTGCCATGGAACCGGTCAAATAAACGTTTGTAGAGACTGCGGCAAACTCCTTGATGAAAAATATGATATATGTCATGAATGCGGTGAGAAAAGAAAGGCTGAAAAGGCAAAACATGATGAATATGAAGCTAAAAGAAAACAGGCCCGTGATGTATATGTTCTTGATGCCCTGTGCAATATGAAAGATATTGACCGGGATAAATTATACAAGGGAAAAATCACAAGAATTGAAAGATACGGTGCTTTTGTTACTTTAAATAATAATGTTTGGGGATTAATGAGGGGTGATGTTTCTGAATATAATGTCGGTGAAGAAGTAATTGTATTTGTAACCTCCATTAAATCAAGGGAAGGAAAAATAGATTTTGCACCGGCTTATGTTGAAACTTATAATATTAAAAGACTTACAAAATCAATTCCGCGAACTCTCATATCTCAACTTGAAGAGAAAAAAGGCAAAATTGTCAGAATTGACGGTATGGTTCAGCAGATTCAACAGACTTCAGGACCTACCATTTTCATTATCAGCGATGAAAGCGGAACAACTGAAATTGCTGCTTTTGATAAGGCCGGTGAAAGGGCTTATCCTGAGGTTGAACTTGAGGATGCTGTACAGGTCATTGGTGAAGTCAATGAACACAGCGGAAAAACACAAATTGAGTCATCTTCAATGATAAAACTTGATGATGAAAGTACTCGCCAGTTAAATAAATTGATTGATGATGCATTAAACAAGAAAGCACAACCTCAAGATGTTGATTTCTTGGTCAAAAGTGATGTTTTAAACAGACTTAAACCTAAGATGTATGAAGCTGCCCAAAGAATAAGAAGGGCAATACTTGATGGAAGGACCATACTTCTCAGACACCACAATGATGCGGATGGAATCGTATCTGGTGTTGCAATGGAAAAAGCCATTGTTCCGTTAATCCAAAAAGTAAATCCGAGCAATGATGCCGAATATTACTACTTCAAACGTTCACCAAGTAAGGCACCATTCTATGAACTGGAAGATGTGGTAAAAGACCTTTCATTCGCATTGGAAGACCAGGAAAGACACGGACAGAAATTACCGTTGATTGTGCTTCTTGACAACGGTTCAACAGAAGAGGATATAGTTGCACTGATGCAGGCTAAAATATATGATATTGAAGTGGTCGTTATTGATCATCACTCTCCCGGAGAACTGCTTTCAACCATTGAAGAGGATGGAGAAATATATGGTGCAACAGTGGCTGTTGATGAATATGTGGACTGTCATGTAAACCCATATCTTGTTGGAGGCGACTCACAACTGACAGCAGGATGTCTTGCAACAGAAGTGGCACATATCATCAATCCTGATGTGGAAGACTTGATTAAACACCTGCCTGCAATTGCCGCTTTGGGAGACCGTGCTGAATGCGGTGAAGTATATCAATACTTGAAGCTGGCCGCTCAGAAAGGATTTACTCAGGAACATCTTTCAAAAGTAGCTGAATGTGTGGACTTTGAAGCATATTTCTTAAGATTTATGAATGGTAGGGGAATAATGGATACAATTCTGGCTGTTGATAATTTAGACAAGCACAAAATAATGATTGATGCATTATACAAGGAATATCGAAAAAGAATTGATACTCAACTTAGGGCTGCTCTTCCAAACATCAAACAAACCAAGCTTGAAAATGGAATTTACATCAATTTGCTTGATGTTGAAAAATTCGCACATAAATTCACATTCCCTGCACCTGGAAAAACCTGCGGATTTGTCCATGATCATGTGATACATGAATTAGGCCAAGATAAGCCGATAGTAACATTAGGTCATGGTCCGGACTTTGGAGTATTTAGAGCAACTGATGCAGTAAATGAACAGTATGGATTCAACGTTAATGAAATTGTAACAAAAATGATTGAAAAAGTGCCTCAAGCAGGTGTTGACGGTGGAGGTCACGAGTGTGCAGGTTCCATTAAATACATTGAAGGGCTTGGGGAAGAAGTGTTATTCAAGGTAGTTGAGGAAATTCAATCCTTATCTAAAAAATGAGAAAGATGGCTTTTGAAAATTATTGCAGAGTATGTGGCCATAGAATACTGCCAAACGAACCATATTGCACAGGATGTGGACGTAAAACACAATATGATGCCAGTCCCGATGAATGTGTTTTAGTTCCACCAATCCACAATATCGGATTTTTTAATTTTCAAATAGACTTTTCACCATATATCAATACAAAAAATGATTTTAAATATGAGATATGTGCCTGCGGATACCTTAATGATATCAATAACGAATACTGTTATATGTGTGGCGCTAAAAGATCACAAAGCAAATTATCTAAAATTTTTAAAAGAAACACCAAGCCAAAATTCTCGCTTGATAATGTTTTATGCGAATGCGGAAGCGTAAATTCAAAAGAGAATGTTTTTTGTGAAATGTGTGGAAAACAATTAAAACCGGATGAAATTCCATCAAAAGATAATTACAGCAACTTTAACCTGGAATTTAAAGATTCGATTTTCTGTTTTTGCGGTGAGGAAAATGAAAAATTCTCACAATTTTGTAAGAATTGCGGATTTCCATTAACCAATTTTGGAAATTTAGGTGAACTTGGAATATTATGCACATGTTCCACTTTAAATGAAGTAACATCTGATTTCTGCATTGAATGCGGAAATAATCTGAAAATGGAAGATACAAAAATAATTTGCATATGCGGTCATCAAAATAATACTCATCTGAAGTTCTGTGAAGAATGTGAACGGCCTTTAAATCCAAAAAGAATCATTAAAACAAGAATCGTATGTTCCTGTGGAGAAATATTGTCATGGGATAGTGAATACTGTCACAATTGCGGTAAAAATATTAAAAAAAGAATCATTCATAAAAATTCAATTAATTCAACTGTTAAAAGTCTTAAAAGCATGTTTAGGTAGTGGTTAGATGATAATGTGTGATATATGCGGGACATTGAATTTTAAGGAAAATAATTACTGCACACATTGCGGAAATAAATTGATAATTGAACATATCTGTCCGTTCTGTGGTGAAAGCATTTTGGATTCTGCTACTTTTTGTATAACATGTGGAAATCAGGTAAATCCGATAAGTATTGATGATTTTGATATATTATTTTCTGAATTTAATCAGAATCTGCTTTTAAATGCTAATATAACAAATGAGGATTATAATCAAATTTTATCAAATATTTTCATAAGGGCTGATTATGTTGATGTTTGGGGCGAAACTACCAAAAACAAAATTTTAAACCTTGCAAGCATTTTCACACAATGCAAACCTAAATCAAGGGGATATGAAAGGGGATATATATTTTTAGGTAATGGCATTTATTATGATGACCGGTTGGACGAGTCAGTTCAGATAGCTACAATCATCCACGAATTAGGCCATTTCTTTTTATTTGCCATTATTGAAAGTCTTTTATGTCATGTTTTTAAAGTCAAGCCATCTTCAACAATTCAAAGTTTTGTTTGGTATTTTTTAACTCTTCCCGAGTTTAAAATAATGAGCGAATACTGTGCGCATACTGTTGAGGGAAGATTCATCCCTTACGGTTATCAGAACTACGGATCGTTTAATGTTTTGGTGGAAAGTATGGGTGTGGATGATGAATCATTGGAAAGTATGATTATTTTAGGCAATTCTTTTGCTAATGAAATAATTGTTTATTTGGAAAAATATATCAATGAGGAGTTGAGAAACGAAATAAAACTCCAATACAGAAAGGATTTGACTAAACCAACTTATGAGTCAATATTTAAAGAAACTGATAATTGTTTTCCGTTGGAAATTAAAAACAGTGTTTTACTTAAAATGTTATATGATGTCTTAAAAGAAGTTACAAATTCAGAAAAACGAAATGAATTGGAAAGTATAAAAGAAGGTATAGAGTTAAGTTAGTGCTACTCTTCTTTATTTTCTTTCTTTTCAATAGTTTTTAAGACATCTTTGCCTGTATCGGTCAATCTATACAATCTTCCTTTACGGGCTTCTTCGTTAATACATTCAACAATTTCTTTGCTTTTTAATTCACTTAGAACTTTTGAAATATGGTTAGTTCTAATTCCACTATCTTTAGCAATACTTGTTGGTATTTTAACATCATCACCGATAGATTTCAATGTCTTTTCTCGGTATTTTGAAATTTGAACATATGAAGTTAATTTCAAAAGTTCATCGTTCTCTTTCACCATAATAAATTATTTGTATTTATAATATAAAATATTTTATAACATGGTATGTTTAATTTAGTCACCTGTTATATTATTATATATTCGGATAATTAAGTTCATATATAACTTGTGTTAAAAATAATAATCAATCAATTAATTAAATTGATAATATGAAATGTGAGAAATGTGGTTTTGAGAATAAAACTAAGTCAAAATTTTGTACAAAGTGTGGACATTCATTAATTGAAAATCAGCCTGAAAGCACTACTGCCAAATCAAACAACTCAAAATATGTTATTGTAGCTTTGATTATTGTTATAATAATGCTTGCTGGAGTAATAGGATATTTTGCATTAAATTCAGGTGTAACTCAAAGCAATGATAATCCACAGACAAGTACAGATTCCAATGATGTTGAATCAGCTGACAGTTCTGATGAAGGGGAATCTGCAAAAACAACTTCTGTTTCCTCATCAAAAAGTAAGTCTAAGGAATGGGTTTCAATTGGAAGTTATTCCGGTTCCGGTTCGGGTACTAAAACCATTAATGTTCCTAAGGGTAAAATCAAAGTAGAACTCTCTGCATTTCCAATTAAAAACTATGCTACCAATCATTTATATGTGTCCGGTACTAACGGTCAATCCGGTGGCGTAGACTGGGGTTCAACAAGTGCAGTTGAAACAAGATCTGATTCGTTTACATATACATCTAATTCTGAAGAGGAATTTACAATAGATTATTATGAAACTGTAAGTTGGGAAGTTAAATTTTATAGATATCAGTAGGTGGTTTTTAATCACCTCTTTCATTTTTTGATAAATTATTAATATATAAAATAATATAATATAATACTATGTTTTTTGATTTAAATATTCAAGGCAACAGCTTAGAAAATAACATTAAATTGGCGAAACAGGCTTGTGAATATGGATGGAATCATATTAATTTTTCATATAATCAAAATGATTTTAAAAATGCACTGGAATTTAAGGATGATTTGACAAGTTGCCTGGACGGCATTATTAATTTTGATTATACATTAGAGATTAAATCAACAAACATTGATGAGATTAGAAAAAATGTTAATAAATTTAGAAAAAATGCATCTTGTATTTCTGTAATTGGCGGCGATTTGAAAGTCAATAGGAATGTTTTGGAGAATGTGAAAGTGGATGTATTGTCCAGACCATATTTAAAAAGATATGATTCAGGTTTAAATCATATACTTGCAAAAGAGGCAGTTTATAATAATGTTGCTATTGAAATATGTTTTAAGGATATTTTAAGAAGCTATTTGGCGCCAAGATCAAAAATCATATCAAATATAATTGATGTTTATAGGTTATATAGAAAATTTGATTTTCCGTTAGTTTTATCCACCAGGGCAGAATCTATTTTTGATATTAAAACAACTCAGGATTTTGTTGCTGTTTTTAAACAAACCGGCTTAACTGATAGTGAAATTGATAAATCTTTTGAAATCGCTAGAAATATTTTGAAATTCAATAGTCAAAGGGATGATTTTATTTTTAAAGGTGTTAGGAGGATTGGTGATGAGGCTTAAAGTGTTACCTCCCACTCTTCGGAAAAATAACCGGTATTTGACCTTGGATATTAAAAGTGTTTCTGAACTTTCTAAAGATGATTTGGTTAATATTATTTGGGATAATTGTGTTCGTTTTCAAGGAGAATGCAGCACAGCTAATTTTAATTTATGGGTAATGAAATTTTATGAAATCGAGAGGACTGATGAATATTTCCATTATAAATCTATTATTAGATGTCAAAGAGATTTTACACAGCAAGTCAGGTCATCGCTTGCATTGGCATATAAGTATAATGGTGATGTTATTTCTATAACTACTGTTGATTTGTCCGGAACTATCAAATCAGCTCAAAAAATCATTTAATTACTTTTTGTTATTTTAAAATAGAAAACTTTATAAATAAATATAATTATAAATATTTATTGGATTTATGGAAAAAAGAATAAAAAAATATTTTAATTCACTACTTGTTTGTGGTTAAAATTAAAATTTGCCTTTTCATGGAGATTTGGTTTTATTTTTTTAAGCTGTCGAAATAAAATATAATATTTATAAAAATACGAGGTATTAATATGCAACCTTTACAAAATGCTGGATATGACAGGGCTATTACTGTATTTAGCCCAGATGGAAGACTTTTTCAAGTAGAATATGCAAGAGAAGCTGTTAAAAGAGGAACTACATCAATCGGTGTAAAAAGTTCAGAAGGTATAGTTTTAGCTGTAGACAAAAGAACCACTTCAAAACTGGTTGAAGCATCATCTATTGAAAAAATATTCAAAATAGATGAACATATTGGAGCTGCTACATCAGGTCTTGTTGCTGATGCAAGAGCATTAGTTGAAAGGGCAAGAGTGGAAGCACAAATAAATAAAATCACCTACAGTGAACCTATTCGTGTAGACAGCCTATCTAAAAAACTATGCGATATGCTACAATTATACACACAAAATGGTGGAGTAAGACCATTCGGTTCAGCTTTAATCATTGGTGGAGTATATGACGGAAAATGTAAATTATTCGAAACCGACCCAAGTGGTGCATTAATAGAATATAAAGCAACTGCAATAGGTTCAGGAAGATCAGCTGCAATGGATATTTTTGAAGAAAAATATGAAGATGATTTGACATTAAATGGAGCTATTGAATTAGCATTGACTGCTATAAATGAAGCAACAGATCATGAGACCACTTCAAACAATGTTGAAATCGCAGTAATTAAAATCGAAGATGAAAAATATGTAAAACTTTCTCAAGACGAAGTACAAAAATTCATTGACGATGTCATTCCTAAAGAAGAGGAAGAAGAAGACGATGAAAATGAAGATGAGGAAGAAGAATAATTTTTTTATAATAAATTAGTTGGGAGATGCTTTGATGGTAAATGTTGATGAGGCAATAATTGCTAAATATGAATATATGGGTGAACATTTTGAAATATTGGTCGATCCTGATTTGGCAGCAGATTTTCGAAATCCTGATGGTCCAGATGTTGCCATCGAAGATCTTTTAGCTGTTGAAGAAATTTTCAAAGACTCCAAAAAAGGAGATAAAGCTTCAGATGAGGCAATGAATAAAATTTTTGAAACTACAGACCCTATTGAAGTTTCCAAAATAATACTTGAAAAGGGGACTGTTCAATTAACTGCAGACCAAAAAAGAAAAATGCAGGAGGATAAAAGAAAATTAGTCATAAATAAAATTGCTAAAGAAGCAATTAATCCTCAAAATGGTCTGCCACATCCCGTTCAAAGAATCGAAAATGCATGTGATGAAGCTAAAGTTAAATTTGATCCATTCACATCAGTTGACCAACAAGTTCAATCAGCTCTAAAAGCTATTAAGCCACTTATTCCAATACGATTCGAAAAAGTTAAAGTTGCTGTTAGACTTCCAGGTTCAGCAGCGGGAAGTGCTTATAATACGATTCATGGTTTTGGAGAAATCATAAATGAAGAATGGCAACAGGATGGTTCATGGATTGCTATTATAGAAATGCCGGGTGGTCTTCAAAATAATTTTGCTTCTAAAATGGCTGAAATTTCAGGTGGAGAGGCAGAAACTAGAACTATAAAATAATTTAATTAATTTTCATATTTATGGGATTATTATGATACACGTGGAAAATAAAGATTTAGTTATTCCAGGCCAAATATTGGCTGATGACGAATACTATTCAGGAAGAGGTACCTTTAAAGAGAATGGTAAAGTCTGCTCTTCTTTGTTAGGTCGTGTTTCTTTAAGGAATAAAAAAATTAGAGTTATTCCTTTAAAAAGTAAATATGTTCCTAAAAAAGGGGATGTCGTAATTGGTAAAATTAAAGATGTCAGATTCTCAATGTGGGATGTAGATATCAATTCACCATATTCCGGAATTTTACCTGCTTTTGAAGTGTTTGGTCGTGAGAAAAAAGAACTCAACAAAGTATATGATGTTGGGGATGTGCTATTTTTAAGAGTTGTCGACGTTGATGAAATCAAGAAGGCAAAACTCGGTTTGAAAGGAAGAGGAATGGGTAAATTCAAAGGAGGAATAATTGTAGATATTGCTCCAACCAAAGTTCCAAGATTAATAGGTAAAAAAGGATCCATGATCAACATGATTAAAGACAAAACCAAATGTAAAATTGTTGTTGGTCAAAACGGTCTTGTTTGGGTTAAAGGAAATGAAGATATGGAACAACTTACCCGTGAAATAATTCATTTAATTGAAGCCGAAGCTCATACTTCTGGTTTAACCAATAAAATCAAAAACAAATTATATTTGGCTATTGATGGTGAATTGCCACCTGAAGAAGTTGAAGAAGCAGAAGAGGAATTTGTTTTAGAAAAACCTAAACTTCAAAATTTTAAAGAAGAATTAGAGCAAGAAGAAAAAGAAGCTGAAGAAAAAGCAGCACAAGAGAAAAAAGTGAAAAAAGAAAAACCAGACATTGGTGAAGTTATTGAAGAATTTAAAAGAAAAAATAAAAGCAAAGACGGCTCATTATCATATGGTGATAACTCCAATAACTCTTTCATATTAAATAATAAATAATTCTTCACGATTATGAGGTTGATATAATGTCAGATATTATAAGAGATGATGGTAGGAAATTTGATGAATTGCGTCCTATTAAAATTGAAGCAGGAGTTCTTGAACGTGCAGATGGTTCCGCTTATTTAGAAGTTGGAGGAAACAAAATTCTGGTAGCTGTTTATGGTCCTAGAGAGTCATACATCAGAAGATTACTTGAACCAAATACCGGTGTAATCAGATGCAGATACAACATGGCACCATTTTCAGTAGATGACAGGAAAAGACCAGGACCTGACAGAAGATCTTCTGAAATTTCAAAAATCACTGCTGATGCTTTAAGACCAGCATTAATGTTGGAAAATTATCCAAGATCAATGATTGATATTTATATAGAAGTAATAGAAGCAGAAGGGGGAACCCGTTGTGCAGGAATCACTGCAGCTTCTGTTGCACTTGTTGATGCAGGAATACCTATGAAAGATATTGTTGTAGGTTGTGCTGCAGGTAAAGTTTATGATGAAAT
>NZ_CAMJUE010000028.1 GCF_946408925.1 uncultured Methanobrevibacter sp. | reverse complement strand
ATCAAATCAATACTGGTGGTAACACTGACTTTTTAAACATGCTTAATCGTGAAAGACTTGATTCCAAAAAGGAATCAAAAACCGAAGCTGTTCAATCAGTATTGACTGAAAGAATGGATGACAGGGATATTCATATAGGTCCTAGTGATTATGTCCCATGGCAAAATGATAATAAATTATGCTTCCTTAGGATGGAAGGCCGCACATTTGGTGATGTTCCAATGAACATTGAACTCAGGTTAAGTGTTGAAGACTCTCCAAATTCTGCAGGTTGTGTTATTGATGCAGTAAGATGTTGTAAAATAGGTTTGGAAAGAGGCATTGGCGGACAGCTGACTTCAATTTCCTCATATACTATGAAACATCCTCCGATTCAATACACTGATGATGAAGCATATGAAAATGTTGAAAAATTCATTGCCGGTGAACTGGAAAGATAATTTTTCAATTTTCACTTTTTTTTTAAGTTTTTTGTAGATATTTTTTCAATATCTATCATTTTTTTGTTTTTAACTTTTTTTTAGATGATTATTCATATAGTTATAATTATATAATAATAAAAACAAATATTATAGTTGGATAATTTAAGATTATTTTATAAATTAAAATTAAAAGAGGTGTAGATAATGGCAAAAGTAAGATTTACTGAAACAGCGCTTCGTGATGCTCACCAATCTTTACTTGCAACTAGGATGAGAACTAGGGATATGGTTCCTATTGCTGAAGAGATGGATAAAGTTGGATATTTCTCTGTAGAAGCTTGGGGTGGAGCTACTTTTGATACTTGTATTAGATATTTAAATGATGATCCTTGGGAAAGATTAAGACAATTAAAAGCGGAATTCCATAAAACTCCAATTCAAATGCTTTTAAGGGGACAAAATTTAGTTGGTTATAAACACTATCCCGATGATATTGTAGAAAAATTCGTTGAAAAATCTTATGAAAACGGTGTGGATGTTTTCAGAATTTTTGATGCTTTAAACGATGTCAGGAATATGGAAAAAGCAATTAAAGTGGCAAAAGATCAGGGCGCTCATGTACAAGGTACAATAAGTTATACAATAAGTCCGGTACATACATTGGATAATTTTGTGGAACTTGCAAAAGATTTGGAAGCACTTGATTGTGATTCAGTTGCCATTAAGGATATGGCAGGATTAATAACTCCAACTGCTGCTTATGATTTGGTTACAAAATTAAAAGAAGAAACCGGTTTGCTTGTAGATTTGCATTGTCATTGTACCAGTGGTATGACACCAATCAGTTATTATGCCGCTTGTCAGGCGGGCGTAGATATTTTAGATACTGCAATTTCACCTCTTGCATGGGGTACTTCCCAGCCTCCTACAGAAAGTATGGTTGCAGCACTTCAGGGAACTGAATTCGACACAGGTCTTGATTTAAAGTTATTGACTGCAATTAAAAAATATTTTGAAGACATTAAAATAAAATACGGTTCACTTATAGATCCTATTTCAGAAAGTGTCGACACTGATGTGTTATTATACCAAATTCCTGGCGGAATGCTTTCCAATCTTATTTCACAACTTAAAGAACAAAATGCTATGGACAGATACACTGATGTATTGGAAGAAATGCCAAGAGTTAGAAAAGATATGGGATATCCTCCACTTGTAACTCCAACCAGTCAGATTGTTGGAATTCAATCAGTAATGAATGTTTTAGGGGGAGAAAGATACAAAACTGTATCCAATGAAGTTAAAGAATACATGAAAGGAATGTATGGAAAATCTCCGGCACCTGTTGATCCTGAAATATCCAAACAGATTATTGGTGATGAAGAAGTTATAACCTGCAGACCTGCCGATTTACTTGAACCTGAATTTGATAAATTCAAAAAAGAGGGTGAAGAAAAAGGATTTGTTAAATCAGATGAGGATGCTTTAACTTATGTGTTATATCCTCCAATAGCACCAAAATTCCTTAAAGGTAATTTGGTTGAAGAAGATCTTAATCCTATAGCTCCTGACGGAGAAGTTATAATCGTTAATGAAATTCCAAATGAATATAATGTGGATGTTGATGGGGACATATTCAATGTTAAAATATTGCCTACCGGAATTGAAATTGTTGATGACCCGGTAACTAAGGACCCTTGCAAGGAAAAAGAAGGTGTTGTACTATCTGCAATGCAGGGTACAATAGTTAAAGTCAATGTTGATGTTGGAGATGAAGTAAAAGCAGGAGATACTATTTGTGTTATCGAAGCCATGAAAATGGAAAACGATATTCAGGCAGAATCTGATGGAACTGTTGATGAAATTTTCGTCGATGTCGGTGACTCAATCAGTAAAGAAGACTGCTTAATGGTAATCAAATAGGATTACCTAATTATTTTCTTTTTTTTAGTAATTTTAAACTTACTTTCTATTTTATATATTTTTATTGACAATTTTAATTTAGTGATATGGTGATAATATGAAGGATATTTTCGATGAAATGCAGTTTGGAGATTTGAAGTTAAACAGCAGAATTGTAAGGACAGGAACATGGGAGACAGAAACTGAGGAAGGGGGATTTCTTTCACCTGCAATATATGACAGATATGAAAAGATTGCAGGTTCAGGAACTGGTTTGATAATCTCTGAAATGTTTGTGCTTGACAATAAGGACCGTTTTGCACCATATTCCTCAAGCCTTAATTATCTTGGTTTTGTAAAGGAGTATAAGATGATTACAGACATCTGCCATAATCATGATGTTCCGGTTTTGGGGCAATTGGCATTCTTTTATTATGATGACGGCGACAACCAGAAGGCTGAGCCGAACGATTTAAAAATTGAAGGAATAAGGAAACTTCAGGCTGAAGTAATTATGGCAGCTAAGAAATTCTCCTTTGCAGGTTTTGACGGAATGCAAATTGACATGGGAAACAATTTTTATCTGGCAAGATTCATCAACCCATACTTCAACCAAAGAAAAGACGCGTATGGTGGAAACACTGAAAACCGTGTTAGGATTGCATCAGAAATTATCAAATTGATTAAAAAGACAATGCCAGGTTTTCACATAAGCATACGTATCAACCCTTGGGATGTCAGAAAGGATGGTATGACTGCAGAGGAAAGTCTTAAAGTGGCAAAGGAACTTGAAAATGCAGGAGCTGACAGTATACAATTAACAGCCCGTACAATATCTTACCTTTACGATGGAAATGAAAAGAATCCATTTTTAGTATATGTTGACAAGCTTATTGATGAGGTTGACATTCCGGTTATTTTGGGAGGATCACTACGGGATATGAAATCAATGAATAATGTATTAAACCATACTGAAGTCGATTTCATGTCAATGTCCAAGCCATTTGTGGCACAGGCAGATTTCTTGGCCGACTGGAAGGCGAATGGTGAGGGAGAGTCAATCTGTCAAAGCTGTAATAACTGTTACTCTAAAAAGACCAGTACTTGTTTTAAATATTAAAAATGTGAAAATTTAAGGTTTTCGCTATCAATTTAGGATTTAAAATATAAATTTAGAATTACTGGAATTTATGATTAAATCCTTTTCCATCATCTTTTTTAATTGTATCATGATGGAATGATTAAATATTTTTTCACACAATGTGTTAATATATTAAAAAAAGAAATACTTTAAAGAATTAAATAATTAATCCTTTAAAGATTTTGTCTACGATCCTATACTCTCTAGCCCTTTTGTAGCAAGTAATTTGGTAAATGAACCCTCAGGTTGCATTATAATATTACCTTTCGTATATTCATCTAATGCTGCTTTCATCATAGTGGCTTTTTTATCAGGATTTGCAGCTGCTTGTGCAAGTGCTTTTACAAGCACCATTACTGCATCTCCTCTGGACATGGTTCCGGTAACTCCTTCGTTACCTGCATAACCGTTATATGCATCGTTTTCACGAATGATGTCGGTTGCACTTAAGTTTGTTTCTTGTCCGTCAACAGTCAGTGGCCGGATAGAATTAATAACATTGTCCACACCTTCATCATATACTAAAACTACTGCATCTGGAGTGAAATTTGTGTTTGCTTCTACAATTTCTTTTGCATATTGCATACCATCTTCTATTCCATCGTAAAGACTATCGTGAAGATACATTTTTCCGCCACCTATTGCACTGGATGCGGGTTGTGTTGGGTGTGTCATGTCACCTGGGTATATTGGTGTGTAATTATCGAAACTTCCATTTTCTAAATGTATCATGAACGCCATGTCCACTCCACCATTTGACTGTTCGTATTTGTCAGCAGCCAATATAAGAATATCCTTATCTTCTTGTGTTAAATCAGGACCACTATTCAATGCTCCATAAATTGAAGCCAGGAGTCCAACAAGAATAACCAAAAGGATAGCTATGATTAATTTCTTTGTTCTGCTCATTTTTAATTCCCACGCATTAATTAATGTTTTTAAGAATTAAATTTTTAACTAAATAAAACTCTATTAAGATACAATTAGATTGTTCTCATATATCATTTCTTGATATTAAATTATATAAATATATTGAAATTTTCTCATTTTAACTGAAATTTTCAGTATTTACTTTTTTTTGTTTTTTGAAGATTTTTAAAAAACTTTTTATACACAAAATGTTAATAAAATATAATATGGCAAAAGATGATAGAAGTAGCATTAATCCATTTACTGGAAAATCCCATTTTGACATGGTTAATGATGACAAATTCCTTCAGGAATCCTATAATGAATATTATGGAATGATTAACCAATCTCAACTTTTGGACAATACTCAAAATGGGCAAATTGTTAGAAATGTTGCAGTTAGACTGATTCAGGCAGTTGAAAACTATCTAAATGAAATTGGTAGAATCGATTATGTAAAGGATTATTACGATTGGGATTTTCATTTGGTCGCTGATGATACGGTTAATGCTTTTTGCATGCCCGGTGGTAAAATTGTAATGTTTTCGGGCATATTGTCGATTGCAAATACTGAAGATAAGGTCGCATTCATTTTGGGTCATGAGATGGCTCATGCACTTCTTGACCATTCAAGAACCAGAATCAGTGCTCAAAATGCTCAAAATGCAATAACTTCTGCCGCATGGATTGGAAGCATTGCTATGGATCTGGTTGGCTTGGGAGGCCTTGGTTCTTTAACTCGTGCGGCAACTAATGTTGCAAGTGTAGGTTCACAGTTCTTCTTAATGAATCCTTGGGGTAGAGATCAGGAACTTGAAGCAGACCGTTTGGGCATGATGATAATTCATTGGGCAGGATATGATATTTCACCTATTCCTGCATTTTGGCAGTCTATGTCCAGTCACAACTCGAATGAACATGACTTTTTTTCCACACATCCTGCTGACTCCAAAAGAATTGCCGCCATGAATGAATTGATTCATGAAATAAATAATGAAAAGGACTTTTATTCCCAGCCTGTTTTAAATGAAACTCCCGTTCCCAAGGAGGAGTTCATGAACTCTCATGTAATCGGTGAAGGTATTAGATATTGTCAGGAATGTGGTGCTCAGGCAAGTGCAGGTGATAAGTTCTGTACAAACTGCGGAGCTAAATTTGAAGTCGAATTGAAATGCGGTAAATGTGGGTTCAGTGTTAGTGATGATGATTTGTTCTGCATGAACTGTGGAAATAAACTTTGATGGTGATAATATGGATGATGAAATAATCAATTATATCAATAGGTCCAGTTATAGGGCTCGTGTTTTTAAGGCCATCGGTGAAGATGTAAAGATGCCTAAAGAGATTGCAAAGGATAGCGGTATTCTACAGAATCACATATCTAATGTTTTAAGGGAACTGAAAAATCAGAATGTTGTAGAATGTCTCAATCCCAATGTCAGAAAAGGACGTCTTTATAGATTGTCTGATGATGGTTTGGAAATTTTGGATAAAATCAAATAATCTTTTTTCTCTTATTTTTTTCATATTATAGTAAACTTTAAATATCATTAGATGTTAATATATTGTGTGTAAGTTAAACACAACTTAACAACCAAAAATTAATAGGAGTGAAACATCATGGAAAAACCTCAAAATGAAAATTTGGATTTGGTATTTATAATGGACCGCAGTGGTTCAATGAGTGGCTCTGAAGAGGACACAATCGGGGGGTTTAACTCATTAATTCAAAGGGAAAAAGATAAAGGATTAAACACTCATGTCACAACTGTTCTTTTTGATGATAACTATGAAATATTATACAAAAGAAAAGACATCAACCAGGTTGAAAAATTAACTCGCAATGAATACTGGGTAAGGGGATGCACAGCACTGTTGGATGCAATTGGAAAAACAATCAACATGCTTGACCATGAAGTCGACAGCAACGTATTGGTTGTAATAATGACTGATGGTATGGAAAACGCTTCACGTGAATACTCCAAAGAACAGATACGTAATTTAATCAGCAATCACAACTGGGAATTCCTTTACATTGGAGCGGATATCGATTCTTATTCTGAAGCTGGAAACATTGGAATAAGAAAATCCCGTGTTGCAAACTATAAAAAAACAAGACAGGGATTCGAGGATGTTTATAACTCAATAGAAGATGCATCATACTGTATGAGGAATAAAATAAGTTTGGATGATGCTGAATGGAGCAAAAGACTTGAAAAGTATGATGATTAATCATATTCTATTCCAATCTTTTTGAATGCTCGTTTCCGCCTCATACAACTTTCACAAACTCCGCAGGGTTTGTTTTCTCCTTTATAACAGGAATAACTTAATTCCATTGGAGCACCGATATCTACACCTAGTTTAACAATTTCTTCCTTATTTAAATTAATTGCAGGTGCTTCAATTCTTATTTTTTCAGGTGAACCTACATTGATTAGTTCGTTAAAACTATCCATATATTCTTTGGAATTGTCCGGAAATGTGGCGCCTTCTTCACCATTCCATCCGACAATGATTATGTCTGCCCCAATGCTTTCGGCATATGAAAGGGCAATGGATACAAAAACAGTATTTCTTGCAGGAACCCAAACATTGCTTGCAGATGCACTGCTTTTTTCCAAATCATCCAAATCGTCTTCTGTAAGTTCAGGAATATCCTCTTCATTATTTAGACTGGAGTTGCTAATTTTTGACAACCATGGAAGGTCAATTACCTCCTGGTTCCAACCCATTTTTTCACAAATATTTTTGGAAGCTTTTAATTCTTGCTTAAATGCTTTTTGACCATAATTGAATGTGATTGCATGAATTTCATAGTCCTTGTCATAAACTGTTGTTGCAACAGTGCAGTCAAGACCGCCTGAAAAAACGGAAATCGCTTTCATCTAATCATCTCTTTTACATCTCTTAAAGCCAGGCCGCTGTCCTGTGAGATTCTTTTCAAATCTTCATATTCTGGACGGTTGGATATTATTTCACCGTTAATATAACCAATTTTAAATGTAACTTCATAATCCTTGCCGGCAATGTTGAATGATTTTTTTATAAATTCGCGTTTGCTTATTCCTCTATGTATATGAGGTGCAATCCTGATGCCCAAACTTCCTGTTTCTTTAAATATAGTTTTCAGAATAGCTTCTCTTTTGTCTTTTTTAGATATCACTTTAAGAAGACTTCCCTGACGGTTCTTTTTCATGATTATCGGGGTAACTGACACGTCACTGGCGCCTTCATCAAGCAGGACATCAAACAGGTATCCTATTTCTTCGCCAGTCAGATGATCTATGTTTGTCTCAATTACATCCACCTCATCATTTGGTGTCACATCTTCGCTTTCAATGATTCTTAATACATTCGGATGGTCAAAATCTTTCCTGCCTGCACCGTAACCGGTTTTTTTGGCTTTTATCAGAGGTATGAATTCTTTTATCTCATCACATAATTCCATATAGATTGCGCTGCCTGTAGGTGTGGCAAGTTCACTGTTGACGGGACCTCCGACAATATTTGCATCTTTTAAAATTTCAACAACTGCCGGTGCCGGGACAGGTATTGTTCCATGGGCCGTTTTGACTCTTCCGCCACCGACGGCTATGGGAAGACCAATGATTTTTTCATTATCATAATTCAAGCTGTAATATGCATATACCGAACCTATAACATCCGCAACAGCATCACTGGCGCCAACTTCATGAAAATGAATTTCATCTAAGCTTTTCCCATGCACTTTAGCTTCAGCTTGTGCTATTCTTTTAAAAATGTTTATTGATGTTTTTTTGATATTTTCCTCAAGGTCCAGTTTCTCAATTTTTGAAATGAAATCAGGATAGTTGGTTGAATGATTATGATCCAGCATTTCAACATGGCAGAATGTAGATTCAATTCCGTGCTTTGAAACTTTGGTGAATGTAACATTAACCTTTCCGAATTCTTGAGCAGATTTTTCCATAACTTTTTTTAATTTGATTTCATCAGCTCCTAAATCAACAAAAGCGCCAATTAGCATATTTCCGGCTATTCCGCTAGATTGAGGGTCAATAATTATTGTCATAATGTTAAGTCCTAATTCTTGATATAATATAAATTTAAATTAAATAATTTATATATATTATCTCATGGAATTCAATGTCATCGAAAAGGATTATGGAATCTGTATAAATAATCCTAATCATTTTTTAGCATTCAGTGATTTTACGGTAAGTGACGGAATTGATATAATAGAAAATGTCAATATTGTAAAGTCCGGCGATGAATACGGCCAAACTGCTAAAAGGGCGGAAACTTTCAACGGGTCAGAAGGTTCATATATTGCACAGGCAACCGATTCCCTTGATTATTTTACAAATACATATGATGATGTAACAGTTTTCACATTCATGGCAAATGATGTTTGTATTGAGGATTTCACTGACTGTCTGAAAGTTGCAAATTCTCATAAGGGTTTTGCGAATGCTGAAATTCAGATAAGTCATGTGGTCTATGTTGATAAGGTAATATCTCCGAAAAATCTGCTTAAACTATTTAAAATAATAACAAAGGTTAAATCAAAAAAACTGGCAAATATGGCGTTGCCTTTGCATATTCAATATATCTTAAATTCCAATGATTTTTTGGCTGTTTTATCAAATCTTCCTGAAAGTGACGAGTCCAGTTTGGACATTAACAATGCTGAATATGATATTATAGATTTTGATGATTTGGAAGTCAGAATTTCGGATGCAGTTGAAATCAGTCTTGAGGATGCATTTGAAAAATTGAATCTGACTTTCGGCATTCTTGATTATCTGGTATCCGAGGGGATACTGATTGGAGATTTGGTTGAAGCTGGAATGGAACTAATCGATGATGTTGAAGTGACTTTAAAGCTTAACGAAAAACTTGAATCTCAAATTCTTAAATCATTATGTGATGTTAATGTAATTGCTCTGATTTCGGCCGCAATAAGATTGCAGCAGGATTTCACAGACAATAGGATTCGTGAACTGGATGCTTCGAACCAAATGTATTTCGATGAAGTATTTGGATTGGCAATTTCCAATCAAATTGCAGGAACAAAAGCCATTTTGAATTTTAAAAGATACATTGAAGCAAAACCAGGAATAATATGGGGGCTGCCTCCTATACTGGATGATGCCTTTGCAGGTTTAATTGCAGGATGTGTATCAAAAATTTTAGAGGAATAGACAATGGAAGAGGATAATTACTTTGAAGATGAAGAATTTTCACCGATAAAATCCATTTTGGGACTTTTGACATTTTCAACAATACTGCCAATTAATGTTTTCACATCAATTGAGTATATGACTAAATTAACCTGGTTTTGGCCATTTATACATTTGCTGATTGGAGTATTGGCTGCGATATGCGGTTATTTATCATTTGAGATTTTACATTTGAATTCATTTTTCACAGCAGCCATTGTTTATGCATTCTTAATGATAATAACAGGTTACAATCATCTGGATGGTGTGATGGACATGGCTGATGGTGTGATGGTTCATGGAGAACCTGAAAGGAAAATCCAGGTCATGAAGGACTCTTCCGTTGGTGCAGGAGGTATGGCAACACTGTTTATAGTCGCAAGTCTCACAGTTGCGGGAATTTACAATATTCTTGATTATCATTTTATTTTAGGGATTATAATCTGTGAAATGTGTGCAAAAACATCATTATTGACTACTGCCCTATTGTCAAAACCATTAATTCCGGGAATTGGAAGTTATTTTATAAAAGAAACTAATCCGGCCAATTATTTCGCTTCAACAGTGATTGTGGCAATCATAGCATATTTAATTGGTGGGCTGACAGGGATTTTCGGAGTAATTGGTGCAATGGTGTCCGGTATGATTATAGCAAATATTGCAAAAAGGAATTTTGTACTGGCCAATGGGGATGTTTTGGGAATGAGTAATGAAGTTGGAAGATTATTCTCATTATTATTCATGGCTGTTGCTTTATTTTTTATTTAATCAACTTTAACATGTTAAAATCAATATTGAAGTTAATTTATACATTGTTTTATATATCTGAAAGTTTAAAGTAGTATTGATGAGATTTACCACTATTTTAAACTCCTTTAAATTTTCTTTCCATATTATGTACTCATGAAAAAATATGCAAAAGCATGTTTCACCTCCTTAGTTAATTAATTTTTGGTGGTAGTCTCATCAAATTTAAATAATTTTAACAAGTAATAATTAAATGATAATATGAATGTTAATGTTTTAAGATTGGACCATAGGTTAAAAAGAGATACCCGTATAACAACTCATGTTTGCTTGACTGCACGAGCATTCGGTGCAAGTAAAATATATTTGGCTGGCGAACGTGATAACCGTTTGATGGAAAATGTTAGAGACACCGCTTCAAGATTCGGAGGCAACTTTGAAATAGAATACACTGAAAGTGCAATGGGCATTATCAACAGGTGGAAAGCCGACGGGGGAAAGGTGGTTCATCTAACCATGTACGGCTCACAAGCTCATGAAATTGCACCTGAAGTGAGAGAGGACGGTTCAGATATTTTAATAGTGGTAGGCGGTGCAAAAGTTCCCGGAAAAGTCTATAAGGCTGCAGACTGGAATGTATCAGTAACAACACAGCCTCACTCAGAAGTATCCTCACTTGCAGTGTTTCAGCATTTGCTGATGGATGGTAAGGAATTCGAATTGGAATTCGAAAATCCGGTTCTTGAGGTCATTCCGACAGCTCATGGTAAAAATGTTAATGTTCACAATGAAAACCGTTAGGAGATGAAATCATCCAATCTCTTAATGGCCTTTAATTTTTCATCTTTTTTTATGCGCGCCTGATCAAGCGCATCTCTTATTGTCTGGATGGAATTGTCATAGACCTCTCTGTCAACAGGATAGGGAAAGCCGTCTTTTCCTCCATGTGTAAAACTGTATTTTACAGGATCCTTCCAGCTTGCAGGCTCTCCATAAACCAGATCGGATATTAATGCAAGAGCCCTTATTTTTTTCGGACCTATCCCCTGAAGCAAAATCAGTTCCTCATAATTTTCAGGCTGAATTTCCCAGGCTTTTGTAAGCACTTCAAATTCCTTGTCCGAAATGTCCATGTCAAGCACAGGATGATGTGCAGGCATTGTAAAATCTTCTAAAAGCATTTGATTGTCTTTTCTCTTAAAATACTGTCTTAAATGATTCGGATTGTCATTAATTAAATCTACACTAATTTTTTGGGCTTCCTTGCTGTCTTCAGAGGGCATGTTCAGTGTGTTTGGCGTCATCTGGTCACATGAAATCCCGCTATGGGGTTCACTCAATAAATCATCAACATCCGAGCCCAGCCAATGGTATCGTCTTGCATACTTGTTTTGAGTGTTCAGCCCCTGCTGGACCACGGCCCAATCTCCCTTTTCGGTAACAAAGAAATTATGCTGGTATAATGTGTATCCGTCCTGGATACATGAGTTGTCGATTTTTGCAGATAGTCTGCTTGTTTCAACAAGTTTTTCGGTTGTTTTTGTTCTTAGATTAAAAATTTCACCGGCATGCTCTATTCCCTGCGGTGTTTTACGGGATTTTGCACCTTTACCTCCGGTCAGATAAATTCCATGTTCTTCCGGAGTCAGTGATGCCTTTAGGGCTCCAAGTGTTGTTGTGGTTGTTCCTGAAGAGTGCCAGTCAAAACCTAAAACACATGAGAATGCCTGAAACCAGTAGGGATTGGAGATACGATTTAAAAATTCATTTAAACTGTATTCTTCAATGATTACTGAAGCCAATGCTCCTGATAGATTAACCATTCTTGTAAATAACCATTTTGGAGGATGGCCTCCATGTAACGGTAAATTGACTGCTCCTCTTCTTTGCATGAGATTTATTTATATCTTTAATAAATATTATCTTTTTACCGAGAGCATTTGGTAATTAATTTTTTTAAAATATGTTACATTTAGTATAATTTTAAATAGTTAAACAAAACTTTAATAAGTAATGGTTACTAAAGTTATTAATGTTATATTTATTAACAAATTATTTAATCAAAATTATTAGGAGTTAATATTATGGCTATAGATAACGGAGATTTTGTAAGAGTAAACTTTACTGGTAAAATAAAAGACACTGATGACGTATTTGATACTACTTATGATGAAATCGCACAAGAAGCAGGAATTTTCGATGAAAATAAAACTTACAAAGCAATTCCTATTGTTGTAGGTGGAAACCACTTGTTACCTGCAATTGAAGAAGCAATCATTGGTTTAGAAGAAGGAGAAACCAAACATATTGAAGTGGATGCTGAAAATGCATTTGGTCCTAGAGATCCTTCCTTAATTCAATTAGTCCCAATGAGAGAATTCAAAAAACAAGGTATGACTCCAGTTCAAGGAATGAGAATCCAATCTGAAGGTGCAACCGGTAAAATCTTAACAGTCAACGGTGGAAGAGTAAAAGTTGACTTTAACCATGAATTAGCTGGAAAAGACTTAGTTTACGATGTTGAAGTAACTGAAATAATCGTTGATGAAGAAGAAAAAATCAAAAGCATGATTGAGTTACATTACTCAAATCCTAATGTTGACATTGACAAAACTGAAATCGACATTGTTGATGGCGTTGCAAACATTAAATTGGATGAAATGTCCAAATTCGATCAACAATCCTACATGGACATTACCTTTGCAAGATTCAGAATTGCAAAAGACATCTGGGATAACATTGAAGAAATTACCAAAGTTAATTTCGTAGATGCATTCGAGAAAAAAGAAGAAACTGAAGATGAAGAAGACGAAGAATAAGTCTTCTTAAATCCTTTTTTTATTGTGGATTGCCACAATTCCTGGAATATTTTTTACTTTTAATTTATACATGGCTTCCATGCCCTCATTTTCAAATAGAACACATTCTTTTTCCAGGACTTTGCTTGTCAATAATGCTGCAACAGGCGGTGTTATTACAAAAATTGAATTGTAGTCGGCAAGGGCATTTACTGTTTTTTCACTCAGCATTCCCTTTCCAATATGAATTTTAACTCCGGATTCGCTTAATGTAGGTATTGCTGATTCAATTTCCACTTTGCTGCTTGTTGTCGGAGCGATTCCTGCATCACTGAAAGCGGTATGCATTATTACACTGCCGGTTAAATCAAATGGTAGGTCGTCTTTTTTAATTAATTCGACAAGTTGTGGCAGTGCGGCATCACGGCCGGTGTATATTGTTCCGGAAATTGTTATCTTATCTCCGGTTTTCAGACTGTTTATGTCTTTGTCAGTGATTGGTGTAGTCAATTCTTTCATATTTATTATTTTTTTATTAATTTATAATAAATTTTTCAATTTGTCATGATTTGACATAAGATATTTAAATGTTTATTAACATATATACTACATAATCTGTATTAATTTATCTAATAATGCAATAATGCCACCACTTCTGTAAGTTGTGGATGAATTGTATAAACCGTTGGGACAACGGTGCAGTAAAAATCTTCCAAAAAAGGATGTAATTTTTTTGGTTTGCGAATTCCCTTCTTCTAAAAGATGGGGAGGTTCAATATAGATTTTAGAGGAGATTTTAAAATTGATTATTATTAACGAAGATTTGTGTAAAGGTTGCCATCTTTGCCTATTCATGTGTTATAAAAACGTATACGCAATATCTTCAGAAATTAATAAAAAAGGTGTTCAGTTACCGTTTGTTAAGTTTGAAGAGAGATGTACTAAATGTGGAACATGTGAAGTGGCATGTCCTGACCAAGCGATTACAGTTGATTTGCCGGACAATTGGTGGATGGATAAAGATAATGATATTAACTTTAATCCTCACTTTGCAAAAGGGAGAAAGTAGGTGTTAAAATATGGCTGAAGAATATTTTATTCAAGGAAATGAAGCATGTGCTAAAGGAGCAATAGTTGCAGGTTGTAGATTCTTTGCAGGTTATCCGATTACTCCTTCCACTGAAATTGCAGAAACTCTAGCACATGATTTACCAAAAGTTGGAGGTTCTTTTGTTCAAATGGAAGATGAAATTGCTTCTATGGGTGCAATCATTGGCGCTTCATGGGGAGGAACTAAATCCATGACTGCAACTTCAGGACCTGGTTTATCATTAATGCAAGAAAATATTGGTTATGCATTTTTAACTGAAACTCCTCTTGTTATTGTAGATGTTCAAAGAGGTTCCCCTTCAACAGCTCAACCAACTATGGGGGCTCAGGGAGACATGATGCAAGCTCGTTGGGGATCTCATGGTGACTATGAACCGATTGCATTATCTCCGGCAAGTGTTGAAGAGTTTTTCTATTTCACAATCAAAGCATTTAACTTAGCCGAACAGTACAGGGTTCCTGTATTTATAATGGCTGATGAAACAATGGGGCACATGAGGGAAAAGATGAGAATTGATGAAGACAGAATTGAAATTGTCCCTCGTAAAAGGCCTGAATTGACTGATGATTATTTGCCATTCAAGCATGTTGAAAATGGAACCACTCCAATGCCTGCATTTGGAGACGGATTCAATATTCATATAACCGGTTTGACTCATGATGAAAGAGGATATCCGGATACCAATGACCCTGAAACTCATTCAAGACTTATTAACAGATTATGCGGTAAAATCCTGAATAATAGGAATGAAATATCTTCTGTATTCCATCAATTTTGTGATGATGCAGACACAATCATAATCTCATATGGTTCTCCGATAAGGGCAGTTATTGAAGCTGTGCTTAAAATTAGAAAGGAAGGCAGGAAAGTAGGTTATATAAAAATAGACACTCCTTGGCCTTTCCCTGAAGAGCAAGTTATTGAATTGACTGAAGGGGCAAAAAACGTCATTGTAGTTGAAATGAACTTGAAACAGATGTATTGGGAAGTTGAAAGAATCCTGAAAGAAAAAACAAATGTTCATTTCATGGGCAAAATAGGAGGATTGCTCCCTGCTCCTGATGAAATAATTTATGAAGTAAAAAAAGTGGAGGATAAATAATGTCAGAAAAAACTAATAGATTTCTTCCATACATGAGACAAGATAGATTGCCTCATATTTTCTGCCCGGGCTGTGGTAATGGGGCAGTTATGAATGCATTTCTGGAAGCTATGGAAAAAGCTGAAATGGATTTTGATAATATTGCAATGGTTTCCGGAATCGGATGCTCTTCAAGAATTCCGGGTTACATCAATTGTGACTCTCTTCACACAACTCATGGACGTGCATTAACATTTGCCACCGGTTTAAAAATTGCAAATAAAGATTTGGATGTTGTTGTATTTTCCGGTGATGGTGATGCCGCTTCAATTGGTGGTAATCATTTAATTCATGCGGCCAGAAGAAATTTAAACATTACCATGATTTGTATTAACAATAATATTTATGGAATGACTGGCGGTCAGGTAAGTCCTACTTCTCCTAAAGGCATTGTAGCAACAACCGCTCCTTATGGTAATTACGATACTCCATTTAAATTAGCTGAATTGGTTGCCGGTGCAGGTGCTAGCTATTCCGCTAGATGGACCACTGTCGAAATGGAAAATCTCGTGTTGTCCATTAAAACTGCATTGAAAAATCCTGGATTCTCCTTTGTTGAAGTTGTAACATTATGTCCAACATACTTCGGCCGTAAAAATAATCTTAAAACTCCTACTGCAATGGCAGCTGTCATGAAAGCAAATACAGTATTCAAATCTGCTGCAGAGAGGATGAGTGAAAAAGAATTGAAGGATAAAATAGTCGTTGGAGAATTCGCAAATAAGCAAAGAGATGAACTCAGTGAAGTGCTTGAAAAATTCAGTATTGAAAACTCCGGTGGAAAGACTGCAGTAAACTCTGCATATGAGACAGAATTTTAGGTGATTAAATATGAGAACAGAAATTAGAATATGTGGATTTGGAGGTCAGGGAATTATTCTTGCAGGAATTATCTTAGGTAAGGCCGCAAGTTTATTTGATGAAAATGAAGCTGTTCAAACTCAATCTTATGGTCCTGAAGCTCGTGGAGGAGCTTCCAAATGTGAAGTTGTAATTGATAATAAGTTGATTGAATATCCTAAAGTTCAAGATTTAGATGTTTTAGTTGCAATGTCTAATGAAGCGTTAATTAAATACATTGGAGATTTGAAAGATGAAGGAACTTTAATAGTCGATCCTGGGACAACTGATGTAGAAGATGTCAGAGAGTTCATTGATAGTCACAATATTAAAGTTTACGAGGCTCCCGCTACAAAAACTGCAATGGATGAAATAGGAATAAAAATTGTAGCTAATATTGTTATGGTTGGAGCAATTACAAAAATTACTAAAGTCATATCTAAAGAAGCAGTTATGAAATCAATAGAGGACAGTGTTCCTAAAGGTACTGAAGAGAAGAATATCGCTGCTTTCGAAGCGGGATATGCTTTAGTTGAATAGGTGTTATAATGAGATTTTTTGAAAATGTAGCAAAACAGATTTTTAATCAAGAAGGAATTCCAATCTTGGAAGGGCATGTTGCTTATTCTCCCGAAGAGGCAATGTCAATATGCTCAGAAATGAAAGTGCCTGTCGTTATTAAAGCTCAAGTTTTAACTGGTGGAAGAGGAAAGGCAGGTGGTGTAAAATTTGCTAATAATCCTGGTGAAGCCTTAAAGGTTTCTGATGAAATTCTGGGGATGGAAATTAAAGGTGAAAAGGTTAAACATCTTTTAATTGAAGAAAAAGCAGAAATTCTCAATGAATTTTTCGTCACCGTTTCTGTTGATAGGGGCGCTAGAAGGCCTGTTATTTTGGCAAGTAAGGAAGGTGGAGTGGAAATTGAGAATTTGGCTAAAAATAATCCTGAAAAAATCATAAAGTATTATCCGAATCCTTTACTTGAATTTTTACCTTATGAAGCACGTGAAATTGCACGTAAAATGGATGTTCCGTCCGAATTAATATCTCCTATGGGTGATATGATTTGGAAATTATATAATGTCTTCACTAAATATGATGCAGACACTGCTGAAATCAACCCGTTGGTTTTGACTCCGGATGGACTAATCGCAGCAGATGCGAAATTGGTTGTTGAAAATGATTCATTATTCAGACATCAGGATTTAGTTGAAAGACTTCACTATAAGAAAAAAGCGGTTGATTTTGTTCAATTGGATGGAGACATCGCCGTTATCGGTAATGGTGCAGGTTTAACATTAACTGCAATGGACATGATTAAGCTTAACGGTGGAGAACCGGCAACATTTTTAGATATCGGTGGTGGAGCTTCAGAAAAAATTATCAATCAGGCTTTAAACATAGTCTTAAATTATGATCCGGTTAAAGTGGTTTTCCTGAATGTTTTGGGAGGTATCACCAAGGCGGATGATGTTGCCCGTGGTGTTATCAATGCATTAAAGCAAACCGAACGAAAAGTCCATATAGTAATCAGATTAACCGGTACCAATGAAAAAGAAGGTCAAAGGCTTTTAGAAGAGGCAGGAATTCCATATGAAACATCCATGGAAAAGGCTGCTATTAAAGCTGTTGAACTTTGTGAAGAATTAAAACAGGAAGGAAAATAATTTTTTTGCTATAAAAACTCATTTGAATTAGGGTTAAATGCATCTGAAATTATTCAAGCAGCACAACTCTGCTGATTTCAGATTCATTAACTAACTCTTTACCGCAGGCATCACCAATTTTTGTAGCAAAATCTTTAACTTCATCAAATGTGGGCATATTATCTTGTGTTAATCTTTTACGGGATGAGCCTACAAACATATATGCCTTTACTTCGACAAAATCGGGGTCTGCTTTTTTTATTAATTCGGCATAACCTTCGGGGTTTTCCATATTTTTACCTTTAACGCAGGTGTTCCTTATGCATGTGCGTGAGTTGAAACTGGACAGTGTTTCAAGTGACTCGTTTAAATTGTCCCATGCATCATTTATTCTTGGTCTGCACACTGTGTCGAATATTTTTTTTGAAGGTGCATCCAAGGAAATGTAAAGTTGGTACGGGTCGTTTTCCAGGGTTTGCAGTCTTTCCGGGCATTGGCCGTTGCTGACAACAAAGGTTGTAAAATCACGGCGATTGAACTCACCAATAAGTTCGTCAATTTTCGGATAAAGGGTAGGTTCGCCTGCAAGGGATATTGCCGCATTGTTTGGTTTTGTCATTTCTTCCAATTTTTTCCTGTTTGCCTTATCATTTCCATAAAAACCGCATAATAAGTTGTTTTGAGCTTTTATAGCTTCATCAACAATTGTTTTTGGATCGTCATATTCCTCATCTTCCCAGCTGGTTTGTGTGTATGTCAAATCTCTCCAGCAGAATTCGCATTCCTGTTGGCAGTTGGGAACTGCAGGGGACATCTGAAGGCATCTGTGTGATTGGATGCCGTAAAATTTTTCTTTATAGCAAACACCTTTGTCTGAAATGCTCTGTCTGGTCCAATGGCAGGTTTTGACTGCGGCATGCCCATGTGTTCCTATAAATCTGTATCCACTTTTTTCTAATTTTTCTATCTGGTTTTTATTGAATGACATAAAATCAAATTAATGTTTAGTTTTTGTAGTATATACATTTTTACAAGTACGGGGAAAAATTGCTTTTATTGAACAAAATTTACTTTAACTTATTAAATCTATTTATATGTTTAAATTTAATATTATTTATTATGAGATTATGGAGTAAAAAACAGGAAAAATTATTTTTTGAAAAGTCAAAAGATTTCGCATCACATGAACAGTTATTCTATAAAACCGATGACGGAAGATATGTGTCATATTGGCCAAAAGGATATTTGGGGCCAAAATCCACATTGCAGGCAAGAAATTCGCTGATAGGAAACTATACCGAAAAATGGGTATGTGATTTGCTGAACAATATAATCAAAGACAAAGATTTGCAGATTATCCAGCAGGCACAGATTCCGTCAATTGGAATAACTCATAAATCTCCCGCAGACATTGTAATTGCAACATCCGATAAAAAAACATTAATGCCTGAAGAGGTTAAAATGATTTTTGAAGTGAAGATGTCACTGGTGTGGAATTGGCAATATGATGAAAAAACTTCCAAGATAATGGAAATTGGAGATTATAGAACTCATCAGGGGCGTCCGAGTTTCACACGTTCCGACTCAATTTTAAAGGCCATAGGCAAATGTATAGATATAAGGGTTTCAAACATCAAATCTTCTAAAATTCCATTGATTGTGCTTGGTAATGCACCACTATCTAATGGATTTTGCAAAAAAGCGGATTATCTGAAAACATCCGGTATTATCCAGGGTTTCTGGTCTTTAAATCCGTTCCCCCTAAATCATGGAAACACAAGAAAGAGAAGCAATAAAAATGGTTTCATTCGCATTGATAATGTTGATGAGTTAAATACTACTTTGAACCAATTATTTAAACAGGATTTGAATTTTTTCTCAGGAATGGAAAACCCAAAAAAGTTAGGTCAGCTAATTGAAATAGCCAACATGGAAGATACTTATGAAAATAAGGGTTTGAAATTTTTAAATCTTTTAAAGGGGTCTTAATTTGACAAGAAAAACACAGACAAAATCATTCGGATCAGTTGTAAGGGAATCTCATAGTTCAAAAAGGTTTTACAATTCAAAATTATTTGAAGAATTCAGGTTGCCTAAAAATATAGAATATAGGGAAAATCCGATTCCCTCCAATGAATTGAATAAATTCTACTGCAAATCAAGCGAATCCATGAATGAAATACCGGACAACAGCATTCATTTAATGATAACCTCTCCGCCATATAATGTGGGAAAGGAATATGATGATGATTTGACATTGGATGAGTATTTGAAATTGCTCACAACGGTTTTTGCTGAAGTCTACAGGAAATTGGTCACCGGAGGAAGGGCATGCATTAACATCACCAACATTGGCAGAAAGCCATATATCCCTCTTCATGCCATGATAATTGAGATAATGCTGGATTTGGGATTTTTAATGCGTGGAGAAATTATTTGGGATAAATCTGCAAGTGGTGGAGGTTCATGTGCATGGGGAAGTTGGATGTCTGCTTCCAATCCTGTTTTAAGGGATTATCATGAATACATTTTAATCTTTTCAAAGGATTCCTACTCAAAAAATAAAAATCAGGTAAAAAAAGACACTATTGAACGGGATGAATTTATTGAATGGACCAGGAGCATTTGGACATTTCCTGCAGTAAATGCCAAAAAAATCGGACATCCTGCACCATTTCCAATTGAATTGCCTCACAGGTTAATAAATTTATACAGTTATGAAGGGGATGTGATTTTGGACCCGTTTTCAGGCAGTGGGACAACAGCAATTGCAGCTATCCAAAACAACAGGAATTACATCTGTTATGATATAAAACAGGAATATGTTGATTTGGCAAAAAAGAGAATTTCTAATCAAAAGTTTATTTAATGATGTAAATTAATATATTTAATAAAGAAAGTTATTGTGGGATTTATTATGGACACTCCTATTGTAATATTAAATTATAAAACTTATTTGGAATCAAGTGGTTTAAAAGCTTTAGAACTTGCACATGACCTTGAAAGTGCTGCAAATGAATCTGGAATTACTATGGTTGCAGTTCCACAAGCAGCAGATATTTTCAGAATCAGTGAAGAAACTTCTCTTCCTATTTTCGCTCAACACATCGACCCAATATCTCCGGGAGGTCACACAGGATCAAATTTAATCAATACATTAATCGATGCGGGAATTAGCGGATCTTTAATAAATCATTCAGAACAGAGAATGAAATTGGCCGACATTGATGAAGTTGTAAAATTGTGTAAGGAAAACAATATTGAATCATGTGTCTGCACAAACAATATAGAAACTTCAAAAGCAATAGCCACTTTGTCTCCGGATGCTGTTGCAGTAGAGCCTCCAGAATTAATCGGTACTGGAATTCCGGTATCTCAGGCTCAGCCGGAAGTTGTTGAAGATACTGTAAAAGAAGTTAAAGCTATCAATAAAAAAGTTAAAGTGTTATGCGGAGCGGGCATTACCACTGGTGATGATATGAAAGCCGCTATGGATTTAGGTGCAGATGGGGTATTGCTTGCATCTGGAATTATCAAGGCGGAAAGCCCTAAAGATGCTTTGCTTGATTTAGTAAGTAAATTATAGAGTGAGAAAATGGTTAAGGAATTTAAAACTATTGATGATTTTGACGTGGAAGATAAAACTGTGCTTGTGAGAATTGATATTAACTCACCTGTAGATCCTGGTTCTGGAATTATTTTGGATGATACCCGGTTAAAGTTACATGCTCAAACTGTTAAGGAGTTATCCAACAAGGGTGCAAAGGTTGTAATTCTTGCTCATCAGTCTCGTCCTGGAAAAAAGGATTTTTCAACTTTATCTCAACATGCTGAAGCCTTATCAGAAATTCTCAACTTAAGAGTTAAATATGTTGATTCATTATTTTCAAATTTAGCAAAAGATGCAATCAAGTCTTTAAGGCCTCATGAAATTCTTTTGCTTGAAAATGTGAGATTCTTTTCTGAAGAAACCCTTTCAAGATCTCCATTGGAACAATCAAAAACTCATCTTGTAACCCAATTGTCTCCATTAATTGATTATTATATAAATGATGCTTTTGCGGCAGCTCACAGATCTCAGGCTTCCCTGGTGGGATTCACTGTCAATACTCCTTCAGCTGCAGGTAGAGTAATGGAAAAAGAGTTAACAGTCATTCAGAATGCACTTGATAATGTGGAACACCCATGTGTATTTTTGCTTGGAGGAATGAAACCTGACGATTCAATTGATGTTATGGAAAATGTTTTAAGCAATGGAACTGCAGATTCAATTTTAACAACAGGTATTGTGGGAAACATTGTTTTATGGGCATCTGGTGCAGATATTGGTGAGGTCAATCGTGAATTCATTGCTAGCAGAGGATATGAAGATATGGTTGCCAAAGCTAAGGAATTAATTGATAGGTTTGGAGATAAGGTAAAGTATCCAATCGATGTTGCATGTGAACGTGACGGTGAAAGGGTAGATATTGATTATACAGAAATTCCAAACGAATCCATTTTTGACATCGGTGTTAAAACAATCAATTATTATGCAAAAGAGATTCGTGATGCAAAAACAATCTTCGCTAATGGGCCTGCAGGGGTATTTGAAGACCCTAAATTTGCGATGGGAACTGAAGATTTAATCAATGCAATTGCAAAATCAAATGGATTTTCTCTCATTGGTGGAGGGCATATTGCAGCTGCTACCTCAGGACTCGGTTTGGAAGATCAGATGAGTCATTTAAGCAGTGGTGGCGGAGCTTGCATCAGTATGCTGGCCGGTAAAAAATTGGCTGCAGTTGAAGCCTTAAAAAATAGTAAAGATTAGCTATTAAAAATATTTAATAGCTCTTCTGATGATTTTTTAGGATTATCTGAACTCATTATCGCACTTACGACGGATAATCCTTTAATTCCAGTGTCTTTCAATTCATGAGCATTTTCCAATGTTATTCCACCAATTGCCACAACTGGAATGTTAATTGAGTCCACAATTTCTTTTAAATCTTTTTTTGTTATTTTTGGTGCATCATCTTTGGTTGCAGTAGGAAATACTGCTCCAGTTCCAATATAATCGGCACCATCTTTTTCAGCTTTTTTTGCTTCTTCAATTGTTGCCGCTGAAACTCCGACAATTTTATCTGGACCTACCAGTTTCCTTGTAACGTCGCATGGCATATCGGACTGACCGACATGAACTCCGTCGGCGTCAATTGCAAGGGCGATGTCCACTCTGTCATTTATGATTAATGGCACATTGTATTTGGTTGTTATATCCTTAACTTTCAAGGATAAATTATAAAAATCAAGAGTGTCTGCAGTTTTTTCTCTAATTTGAACTACACTTACTCCTCCTTTTATTGCTTCTTCAATGGTTCTTAAGAATTTTTCCACATCTTCGCTTTTATCTGTGACGAGATAAAGTGATAAATCTAAATTTTTCATAATATCCTGATATTTGCTTCATTTATTAAAGTTTCGCTGTCTGTTTTATAAAGATAATCGATTAGATATGATCTAAATGAACCTGTTCCTTCATCTTTTGCATCAACTTTTGTCCTTGCCTTTTCACCAGCTATATTCATAGCTAATATTGCAACTAAACTTCCTTCGAATGGATTTGTTCCGCCAATACAGCTTCCTACAATGGATGATAACATACAGCCGCTTCCAGTAATTAAGGACATCATTTCATCTCCATTATCTATAACTACGGTTGTTTCACCATCACTTAATATGTCTAAAGGTCCACTGGCTAAAATTACTGTATTTAATTTATTTGCAAGTGCACAGATTAAATCTCCATTTGCTTTTAAGTTATCTTCAGTAATGATGTCATCAATATTGACATCAACTCCTTTTGCAGTGTTGCTTTCATCTGAAATTCCAACTAACTTGGCAATTGATTTTATTTCACTGATATTGCCTCTGATTGCTGCAATGTCATAATTTTCAATCAAATCAAGTGTTGTTTTGTTTCTAAGTTCGGTAACGCCCACTCCAACAGGGTCTAATACTATTGGGGTATTGGTATTATTTGCTGTTTCAGAACTTATTTTCATTGATTCAATTTGATTTTTACTTAATTTTCCAATGTTGATTACAAGCACATCTGCAATTGTCACAACTTCCCTTAATTCTTCTGCATCTTCCGCCATGAATGGTGACCCGCCAATTGCAAGAACGGCATTTGCACAGTCATTTATTGTCACAGAATTTGTAATGCAGTGTGTTAAAGCATTTTTTTCACGTATTTTTCTTAAAGATTCATTAAGATTATTCAGTAAGTTTTTTTCACTATTTGTCATGATTATTAATTATAATTTTTTTGTTATTTATATTTTAATTAAAATATCAGAGTTTATCGAAAAGTATTTAAATAACTTTTTATAGACATTATATTGTTATATTATTTTATACTATACGCCTCGGTGGCTCAGTCTGGTAGAGCGCGAGACTTGTAATCTCGTGGTCGCGGGT
>NZ_CAMJUE010000027.1 GCF_946408925.1 uncultured Methanobrevibacter sp. | reverse complement strand
GTCCTTTGCATATAATATTCACATAATCTACAAACAATAATCTCAAAAATATTATTAGTCAAACCATATTTACCTGTGATTTTATAATCATTCAAACGTTCCCTACCAACTTCATTAATTTTAATGTAAAATATGAATGCTAAGATTATAGTTTCAGTTTTTGCTTGACCATGCAACATCTTAAAATCATTACCAAAATGATTCACCAGAAACCTCACACGGAGTTCCTGGTAAGAGGTTAAGTGTAATTTTTTATAAGATTGACATTCAGTTAATAACTCACTTGTGAGAGTTTGTAATTCTTCTTGACGAGTTTCACGTTTACGCTGCTTATCATAATCCTTACCCCTGTCTTCATAAGGCATACGTTGTTTATCATATTTAGCTACAAGAAAATCAATATCCTTCATTCTAACCTCACTCCTAACTCTTCTGCTAATTCAGTTAAAGCTTCAATCTTTTTTTCAGCACCATAATTGGTCATATAATCCAAACCTCTACTTTGTATAGTTTGGTAGTGTAGAATTTGGTTTTTAATCTTCCCTGTTACAAATTGGATGTATTCTTCACAATTCATAGTACCTTAAACCTATAATAATATAATCTGTCGAATTTCTCCATATTAGGGTAGAATCCTTTTAAATCATTTAATAATCCTTCTTTAGTCAAGAATCCTTCACGTTTGGCATCATCGTCAGTAATACTTTTAGCTTGTTTATAGCCAATTTTAGTGATCTTGATTTTTAATGTTTTATCCCAACCAGGGAACACTGCAGTCACTATATCGTTTTCCCTAACCTCTAATCTTTTACGTGCTAAACGCATAGTCTGTGTTTTATCACCATTCAACATTTTCAAGTAATATTTCTTATGAAATTTAATCACATTAACAGGTTTATCTACTTTATAACTCATAAATAATCTACTCCAATACGGCTTGTTTATTTTTAATTTTAAGTAATTGCTTTTCCAGGTAATCAGCATAATTAAATATTTTCTTATCTTTAACAGATTCCGCTTTTATGATCAACACATCAGATATAAGATAATCAAGGTCAATTCTTTCAATTTCCTCTTCTTTTTTAATGCTCAATGTTGATGAATTCATGGCACTCATCGAAAAACCTCCTCATTGTATCAAAATTTTTAATACCACTTGCCTGCAAGTATTTTACAAAAATCCTTTCAACATCAAATCCTTTAAAATCAGATAACTTCCCAATTAAAGAATCATTAATATCTATAATAATTTTAATCATTTTACACACAACACCTTGATTTTCCCTTTGGTACACGTCCTAGAGCAGAAATATCATATAAACGAATAATCGCAACTTCAACTCCTTCCTTATCATAAATACTAATAAAATCCCCTCGAGGAATCTTCCTTATAGTTAGGTCATGTGAAACTAGAACACTTTTACCATTTGCTAAAATTATTTGAGTAGATAAATGATCATTGTTATTCTTTTCAATAAAATCACAAATCATTTCTGTTAACCCTTCATAATAACTGGGTATTTCATAATCATCAAGATTCACAGTTTCTCTTTTGAATAATCGGTTTAAAAAATTCATTCACGCATCACCTTTTCCATCTGTCTTCCCTTGTATGAATTTTATAATATCATTGAAATCATATCCTTTATCTAATAAAAACCCTTCAAGTATTTTATTTAATTTAGATAAATTCTTGTTTTCTTCGTTTAACTCATCTAACTTATCAACGACTTCTTTATCAGTTAGCCATTCATCTTTGAATTTAAAACTATGTTCACAATAGTTTACATCTTCCCATTCTTTTAATAAAGCAACACCATTCTTGTAAACCTCTGTTTCAGTCATTCTACCACCTCTTCAATTTCAATTTCTAAACGATTGTTTCTTCTATATTCTTCTAATATAAACTCTTCACCATCTAAATTTTTAATTAAATCAGTAACATAATATATCAACGATTCTTTACTCCATTTTTCAGTCATTCCATCCTCTCCCAGTTTGTGTTTTTGCAAATTATTACACCATCATCAAAATAAATATCATTGATTACGGTATATTCTTGTTCGTGTTCAAACAATACTATCCTATTTCGGAGTATTTGCCTAATTAACCATTCTTTAATCATTCACACATCACCCCCACCCAACAATCCTCAAAATCTTCACATACAACAGGATACAATTTGTAACCCTTTGAACAAATTTCAACAGGTGCAGATATTGCTCCGCCCTCATCATCAGTGTCTTGATAATAATTAAAACAGCAACATCTACCACAATCAATACCTTCAGTCATTGTATCTCTCCTTTATATACTCTACACTTCCCAATACAGATTTATTAATAGGCGCTGAACATTCATTACGAACAACACATAACAAATACTTGATAATCTCATCTTGCATATTTATCTTGTTTACAATTTCTTTACCAGTTAAACTATCCTCAAATGCTTTGTAGCCTTGAATTTCAAGTTTATCTTCAAAATCTTTTTCAGAGATGATGTTTGAGTCAAGAATATAAAACTCTTCCCCATATCTTTTTTCATAATATCTTTTTCCAGTCATATATGATACCTCTTTTTTGCAATTGAAATATATTCATTTAATTTTTCTCTTTCTTGTTCACGATTCTTAATTTCAACATTATTCCAAATTGCATCACCTAAATCAATACCAAAATAATCTTTATACATTAAAAACCATGCAAGATTATGATAAACTTTTTCCTCTAATTCATCAATTCTATGTTTTAACTGCTCATTGTCTTTTACTAACTTTTCATTGTCATTCCAACATTTGCGGAATGCTTCATCAATATTGGAAATAGTTATACCATGATTGTCTGCAAAACGTTTTATTAAAGTTAATTGATTGTTTTCATGTTTTAATTCATCAATAGCATCCTCATATTTGATACTCCTTTGCACTAACTCCTGATTATGGTTTTCAAATCTTTGTGTCTGCTCCCATAATCTATTCATATCTGCACAGACATTAGTTACTTCATTTAATAATGGTTCAAATTCATCTATGTTTTCACAGACCAAACTGAATGGGTATTTTTTAGTAATATTATCTTTTAAAGAAATTTCAAATTGATCTGTTTCAACTTGATATCTTTTTTCAGTCATTCTAAATCCTCCCTATATCCACAATTAGGACATTCTAATTCCCAAAAACTATTTTCTTCCATAACCTCGCCACATATTCTACAATAATTTTCTTCCATCATTCTATTTTCACTCCTAGATTAACTGCTAATTGTCTTAAAACATTACATCCTAAGTCCGTGCGTTCATTTTCCACTGCAGAACAAACCACTGCATCAACTTTTTCTTTATACTCTTTTAAATTATTATATTCTTTCTTTAATTTTTCAATCGCAATTAAATGCTCTTTTTTCACATAAACATCAAAATTATGCCGGTTAACTCCTTTACCTGAACCATATAAACTGTGGAATTTATTATGATGATAAGGACATAATAATACCACATTGTTTTTAGCAGCATAACGTGGATCAGATTCTTTTACCTTGCGTATATGATGAGGTTTAATTTTTTTAGTGGAACCACATATGTAACAGGAGTTGTCCTCCTTGCGTAATTTTTCAACCGTTTCATGAAACAGGTAATAGTATCTTCCATGACTAATTTTCATAAATTCATACACTCTCCCATAATTCAATTGTGACTGTGATTACAGGAAGGTATGATCCATCACAATCTGTTAGTATTTTTTTACAGTATCGTCTTGCTGGTCGAGGCAATATCTTTTTCATTAAACTTTCACTGGTTATACTGTAAGGATTGGTTGGAGGTGAAATAATTATCACCTCTTTTCCTTCATATATTCAATGACATAGACTAAAACTAATATTATGAGTAAAGTCATGTATATGTAAACCCATAATGGGATCATTCTTTTATCTCCATAAGTACAGTTTTAGTACGAATCAAACTTTTCAGATAACTGATTCTACGGGAAATATAATCAATACTGAATTGCAAATCCTTAATTTCACTATACTCATCAACTAATGTTTCCTTAACATGTTGTTTACGAATACTCTCATTATTCTTCCCGTATAACTCCTTAAAATCAGTACCCGCGATAATCTCTTCACTTAAAGCATTATATGCTTCCTTCTTATGGAATAACTTAATCTCTTTACTGGATAATTCAGTGACAAGACTGGACCATTCACTAATATTCACCATAACTGGGTCACTGATGCTGGTATCCTCCACATCATAAGTTTCAAAGAAGATATCCGGTTTGCAAGGGTACTGTTCACCATGAACACCAGTAATGATAAAATCACCAACACTTGCATGATGTGTTCCTTCTAATGTTTCAATATCAAATTCATGGTCAGTTTGATAAGCTGATACAGTAACCGGTTTTTTACGATATTCTCTTACTTCAGTTAAAAATCCTTTATCACTCATTCCACCATCTCCTCTTTTTTAAACACTCCTAAATCTTCAAGTATTTTAATCTCCTCTTTTTCCAATTTACGTATTCTAAGTTTATACATTGCTTTTTGATTACGAATAACATCTAATCTCTCTTCCAAATGATTACACGCCATAAAAAAAACCTCTTCTTAATCTAAAGTACTTTGTTTACCCATACCTTTCAAGTAAGCATACTTCTCAAACAAAACATCTGCAGTACCTGAATCCACCAGATAACATAACTTCTCCATAGTAGTACGGGAAATAGATTCACCTTTAGGTAAAAACTTACGAGAATACTTCACTGCTAATTTATCCCAAAAATGAGTCTCATCCCGTTGAGCATTAACCCAAACAGGTAACTTCTGCCTGATCCAAGATAAAGTTTTCATACTATATTTTTTAGAAACAGTACAGGAATCCCCACTATGATGAATCAAAATAGATCCATCCGGACAAACATCCGCTATACGCATAACATTCTCCTTAACATACCTACTATAATGCAAATACTCTTTCCTATCCCTAACAATTTCCGGTTCAGATACTGGTTTATTAGCTAATTGTTCACGTTTAATAGCTAATTGCTTACGTTTCAATTCAATTTCACGTAACTGCAATTCAATATCCTGTTCCTCCAATTCCATAATAGCAGAATTCATACAACATCCCCATTCATCTCTAATTTTCTTAAAAATTTACTTAACTTACGATAGCCCCAATCACCAGTGAAATAAAAAGTATCCTCTGTACCGTTTTTAAATAAAACTATAATTTTCTTCTCTTTAAAAAAACCAGTCCAAGCGGACACTCCTTTCATTTCAATCTCTTTTAAATCCTCTTCGGACAAACTACTTTTTTTCAACATATTTATCACAACCCGGAGCAATTGGCTCCATAGAACGATGCAAACAATCACAACATCCCTTCCTTGAAGGTTCAGATTGATTAAATTTATAATGTTGACAATCCCCATGAATCCTTAACATTTCTTCACTCATTTTATCATCCTCATTATATCATTTAAAAATTCAGGATCGTGCATTATCAGAAAACATGTTTTAGCCATGATTTCATCAATCTGCTTATTTCCTGTAGCGATATCAACACTGACTTTGTCCAGGAGGTTATCATAAATCATTACTCCTGGGCTTAATTTTGAATTCATTATTTTGAATCTTTCAGATTCATTCATGTTTTTTTCCTCCTTTTTATAACATTGTTATATTATATCATATATTGAAAAAAGAATTATTATATAATAATAATAATATTAATAATAATCCCTCAACAAATGTCAGACACAAATGTCAGACAATTAAAATTTTAATTATTATTCAAATGTCAGACGTCTGCGTCAGTCATCTGACATTTCATTATCATCACTTTTTGAAATGTCTGACACTTCAGACTGACATTTAATATGCAACTGATTTTTCACCTCAACTAAAAAATCATCAGGATTATAACCTAAATCCTTCCCTTCACTACGAATACTAGACTTAGCCAAAGGATTCTCCAATTTATTCAAACTATTCATGCCATAATTATCATAAATACGATTAGCAACATCCTCAGCTGCTTCAGTCAACATTCCATACAATGTGTCCTTATCCAACTTTTTAGGAGAAATCATCCTCAATCTATTCTGTTTAGCTTTACGAAAAGATTCCTTCTCATGTAACTTGGATTTTAATTTTTCAATCTCAACTCCTAATTCTCCAATTTCCCACTCCAAAAGATTGGATTCATCAGATAAATACATAGCACCAATTTTGATAACTTCCGCTTCAGTATAAGGCAATTGTTTCAACAATCTTTTAGTAGACTCATGCACACGTGTAGAAACTCTCGCCTTCATTGGAAACTCCCCTTTCTGATTAACCATGCTTAACACACCTCTGCATATACAATAGTATCACTAATACCAAACACTTCAGCACATTCACGCATATGCTTGCAGAACCTTTTGCGGAAATAATAATCCGGACAGGTGCATAACCAATGATGAACCTTATCATACATTACATCATACCATATCTTTGGGTTGGTTGATGATCTAACTTCCAGGAACAATGTTTCATCATTGGATTCCAATAGTCTTGGAGACACCATCATGGTGATGCCTCCATCATCTGTTTCAAATATTTATTGCATTCCATTACCTGTGAAGTACTCATTTTACCAGTAGGCAAATGATTCCTAATTGCTTCAGGAGTAATTTCCTCATCGGGCACACCTTTTGCTTTAAGCATATCTAAAGCATCACGAATATGTTTCGGAGTAGGCTTATCCCCACTTATAATGATTGTTTTCTCTTTTTTTGTAATGTTTTCTGAGCTAGCTTCATTATCTTTAAGGACACGGGCATCCTTAATTAAAAGGAACGTATTCTTTAATACTTTGACTTGAATAGCCTCCACATTATAAGTTTCAAATAATGGAGTATTGTAATATAATCTCTTGTTGATTTCCCAATCATCATGATGTATATTACGAATATTTAACACACATGCCCCTTCAACAAAAGACCAACTGAAAGTTAAACCTTCATTATCGCATTCTTTTAAAATTAAATGAGTGAGAGAATCAAGACTAAAGTCCTGAATCTTCCTACCCATTAATTTTAATCTCACATTATGAAGTTTTTTCTCCATGATCCATTTGGATTCACTCATACAGCAGCACCTTTAATCTCAATTTTTTCAAAAGTCAAACTCAATTCAGGAGGCAAACTCTTAGCATCATAGCGTAACTTACCTCCATCAGTACCCACCACGAGAGCAATATCCCCTTCACGTAACTGAATATATTTTCTACAGACAGGTACCCTTAACAATCTGGCAAAGGCAGGGTTGCGTATAACCGCAACCGCCTCAGTTTTCAATTCATTAAATTCATCCTCAGTTAACTCAGTATGTTCCGCACTATAATTAGGCTCCGCAACCATACTGCTACTGAAACTTGATAGTAAGTATGTTTTAACCATTTTTTACCACACGCTCCTTAAATGTTATTCTAGTTCATCCGGACAATGATTCATGATGAACCTCATTAACTCAGGTCTCATTTCCTCCTGAATTTCACCGGCTTTAATCAGCCTTACCAATTTAGTTTTCATAGTGGACTTAGTGACAAGTTTACCCTCACTTTCCAAACTACTCTTAATGTTCTGACAGATACTCTTCAAGGAAATCTCATCATCAATATCCTCTGGGGTCACACCACCCACAGTGGTAGTGTCACCTTCAAATGTACGGAATTTCTTCACTTTATGTGTGAAATTCCCCTGATCATCCACTTCACAAAGATACTTCTCATTAACAATACTGTTGACTTTAATAACCATCTTACTGGATTGAACCTCTTCTGTAAATATGACTTCCATATCGATTTGTCCTATGAATATCAGATTCTTACCACTTGACAATAATGCCTGCAAGATTTTCTGAAACCTAGTTGCACGGTCACTATATTTAGCCAAACCTTTAGCGTTACTGACCAGCATTTCCAATAGACTGGTTACACCATCCAATATGATAGTGTCAAAATCATCTGTTTTACTGATTTCACCTACTGCATTTAATATTTCATTAAATGTTCTCACATCATTCCTAAAATTCAACTCCAATATCGGGAGATTAGTGTAGTTAGTATCATCCACATCAATCACTACTGGAGAGAGATTGTTCTCCCTACAGTAGTTTTCCGCGAAAGTACTTTTACCTGAACCATCCTGACCGTACACCATCACTTTTTTAAGATCACTGGCTCCTCTTTTTTTAAACTTTAAAACCATCATATCACCTTATCCAAATTATTATACCACATTCCACTTTCAACTGCGGAGATTCCTGTTACGAAAAAACAGAACCATACAACGAACACTATTAATCCTATGATTGCTGCTAATGCAATAAAACTGAAGTTCAATGTTAACCAAACCCTTAATTCATTGATATAGTCTTCCTTGCATGGTTTTTTATGAAGATCATATTTAGGAGCATTAACCTGTGTGAAACCGAATAATGCTAATAAAGTTTTAATCATCATTTTCTCACACTCCTAAAATCCCTGCGTAACATTTCAACAAGCACCCTGTTCAGTTCATCCGGTGCAGGGTCACCTATTAATTTTTCACCGTACTTGTCGACGAATTCATAATAAGTTAAACCTAACACGCTTAGTAAACGATTGAAGATTTTTTCACCCCCAACTGCCTGTCGATACTTTCTAACTGCAACATATTTGCGTTCAACTGGCGGATAATCAAAGATATTACTCATCGGTTATTCCTCCAGAATCTTTTCACCGCAGATATAATAGTGTCCGGATGATAGTCATAAACAAAATTAATGCTTGCTTTACCATGACCTTCAGCCTGAACTTCAACCACTAATCTTTGGCGGAATAACTGTTCAATTAAGCGTGGTACATCTGCACGTTCTACTTGCCATGCGTCATGCCATTTACGGTCACAGCCTACTCTTGATACACAGTTCATAGAATACCCTTTCTCTTCGAGTATTTCCTGTATAAGGTAGCATTCATCAAAATTCCATTTCGGGAAATTACTGGTGTACATTTTCTGATCTTCAGTAAAGTAAGATTGAGTCATACCCTTAACCTCCTTCCTGGTGTGATGTAGCCTACTATTACACCGGATTCCATTACACCGGTAACATCCAAGTTTAATGTGTTGACTATTTCCTGAATCATTTCATCATCTGTGAAGATAGTGATGAATTCCAATAATATGTCAACTAAATCCCTGTGCATTAAAAAAAGGTACATGGATAAATCATCAATGGAAACTAAACTGTCCATGTTACGGACTTCAGAAGCATCAATAATATTCATACCATTACACCCCTTTCACGTAACAGTTCTTCCACATCAGCAAGTTTTTTATTATACATAGGGGCAAATAATTTATTAAAACGAGATTCCCCTACTTCAGCTTTTTTATAAGCAATGAAAGCAAGAAATTTACTTCTAACTAATTTCAAATAAGTAATATCCGCATCAGCAGGATAATTCCATATCATATTAGCTCTTTTGTAATTATTCGCTTTTTGTGCTATAGTATCATACTCTTTTTTGAGTTGATCTAAACTTGGTGAATTAATGAAGGTGCTCATTCTTGTGCACCTCCATTGGCTAAGATAGTTTCAATGTTTTCTTGGACTTTGTGGAATCTAGGTACTGATTCTGCAAAGTCTAGACACATCGCACGATACTCGTCACGCTCATATTGGAGCTGTGCGAGTTCCTTTTTATTGATGAGAGTGTAATCCTCATCAATATTTCCGTTTGTTGAGACCCCTGCCTCAACATTATTTACATTTTTTGACATATTGCTTTCACTTCCGTGATTGACAAAAGAATTTTTCAGAACTGCCATTCCTATAAATTCTTTCTTGATTAATAGTAAGATGTTCTTACTATATAAATATTATCTATTTTTTATCTATATTTTTAATGATTGTGGATAAATTATATATAATAGGTTATCAAATATATTAATAACAAAAGACAAATAGGAGAGTATGAAATTGTTTGAAGTAGAATCAAATATTATTCGACAAAATCCTCGTTCAAAATCATTAAGAACCACCATTCCTTCAGAAATTGCAGGAATAATGGAACTTACTGACAAAGATAAACTTGTATGGGTAGTTAGTGTCGAAAATAATGAACCAAAAATATCACTTAAAAAATTATAATAATTTTTTATATTTTTTTCAAAATGAGCATTAAAATATTCTAAAGCTATCGCTAAAACATATAAACTTCGCATTTTGTCTGCGACCCATTTAACAAAATTTAAATAGGATTTTAACCATATATAACAAATGGTTACTAAAATACTTTCACTTCCGTGTGTCTTGTTTTTTATGTAACCTGAGTAGAGGTGAGGAGCTGCCACTCCTACGACCCTCTACAATATCATGTTACACAAAAGAATATAATTTTTTAAACCCCTTTAAAATTCTTTATTTTTCCTTATTTCAACATTATTTGCATTTTTTAAAATTTTTAATCACAAAAATATTTTTCTGGATTTAAACAAACTTTTCTAATCCTATTTCTATTTTCAACTTTATTGCTACGTTTAAAATAACATTCAGTGAAATAAATCACATGATGCTTTCTGCTTAATATAAATATAAATCTAAAACCTGATCTATTCCCTTTGGGTATCTCTTTACATCTGAATTTTTTAATTTTAAAAACAGGAAAATGAATATCTCTCCCCAATCTAGAAATTTGGATATAAGTATCTTGAGTTAATCGATGATTTCCTCTTTTCAAATCCAATAATAAAACTTTTTTCAAACGTTCAAAATCTGATTCAAGTGATGAGCATTTATCGGTAAGTTTACTCATTTCTTTGTCAAATTTGGGATGAGTTTTAATTGTGTATTTCTCTATCATAGTCCCTCACAGAATATTCTGGATCTCTATAAAACACATATTCATAATCTAATTCATCACTATCTTCCGCAATCATCCAAGGCATATCTCCATGGGAATATTTACTTGCTTCTTTTGCAGAGAAACCTCCTAATTTATCAATAACATCATTTATTACTCTTAATTCATCTGTATTTAATAAAGATAAATCGGGTGATTGTTTAAGATAATGTTTATGGATAATGGTATTAAAATAAGGTTCTTTTCTTAATTCAATAACATTTTCATTAATTAATTCATCCACTATATCATCAATATGAGTAGGATATGGTCCTCTTTCATATTTAAGATAAGTTTCATCAGTTATTGATTGTTCATATTTTTCATAGTAATTAAAATCAGAAAAATACAGTAATTTGCAGATTAATGTTTTTCCAACATTCGGTTTGTTTTCACACCTACTGATGATGTATAAAAGAACTGCTTTGAATTTTTCTTTATTTAATCCATCACTGACAACCTCAAATGCCATTTTTATACCTCCTTTTAATTTTAGAGTTTTATAATATCGTTTACTTCATTTTAATTTTTTCAACCTCTAATTAATATAGTTTATTTATAATTAGCTTATTATGTTTTTAGGTTGATTTTCTCTAATTAATAATATTGTTTGATTGTGTATTTAAATGTTTTCTTTTAAATAATTTAAACATTGTTTAATGAATTAATAATAATAATAGTTAATTGTCTACTAAAAATAGCAAAAATACATAGCGCATGTTTCCAAAAAAACAATAAAAAAATAGTAAACTGTACAAAAAATAAATAATAGAATTCATCCAATTTAATCCAAAATATTTCGATAAAGATAAATATTGACACATAACTAATATAAAACCAAATAGAAAAAACTAAATAAAAAGCGAATGGAAATTATTATACTCACATCATAATAATCTCCAAAAATAGAAATTAACAATTACAATACAATTTATTTTATAAACTATTTAAATTTATCCCATTCAAGATATATTCTATTTTAATCGCAACAATGTTTTTTCCATTTAATATTAATATAATGGAGAATTTACATGGCAAAAACAAGTTTATCAACATATACAATTGAAGCGTATTCTACAAATAAAGACAACAACACTCCTTTAAACTTTAAATTAGATAATTTAAATGAATATACTGTTTTTAAAGATGATACTGAAGGCAAATATAATACATTAAGTAGCATTCTTGAATCTTTCCTCAATAAAGATCATTCATTCAATTATAAAAATAAATTTTTAAATATTAATTGCCACAATGAAGACCTTAATCTTTATTATGGACAATTAAATTATGGTCCTTATGGAACCGAACACGATGTGATTGATGCAACTACTAATGAATTAACCGAAAAAAAGATTACTTTGAATGATAGTGTATTAACCCCCTACTATTTTTACATTAAACTGTTTGAAAATAGAAAAGATGCATTATTAATCTTAGAAACAAAAAGTAATTCCGGAATCAAAATTATTTTTGAAAAATGGTTAAATTACTATTTAACTGAAATTGGATGCACCCATTTTAAACTTAAAATAGACTCATTCATACCTAAAGAAATGTTAGATAAATTTAGTGAAGAAGGACATGTAAGAAAAATACGATACTTATCTTATAAATTACCTAAAGATTCCCTTAAAATTTTTGATGATTATAACCCCAATGAAGGGTATGCAGAGTACACCGTAAGTATTAAAAAAGGAAAATCCAAAAAACATCAAGAATTTCTTAAAAAAATATTTTCTAATGATGAAAATTCTTCAAAAGAATTAATGAAAAATATTGATTTCCCTGCCGAAGATATTAAACTAGAGTTAGAACTTGATGAAGATAAGCGAACATTTACAATTGGAAACCTCTCAAAAACAAGACCTCTAAAAGATATTAGTATGAAATTAGACTTTGGAGAAAATGGCCATAGAACATTTAAATCAATTCATAAAATCGCTTCAAAGTATGCAGAAGATATTATTAATGCTAACGATTAATTTTTTAAAAAATATTTTAATAAAATATATCCAAAGTTTAGTACTCTAAATAAAATTATTATAAACACTATCAATAAGTAAACAAGTACAAAATTATAAAATAATTTTAATGCCCAGATTATATTAGGAAAAATGATATACATATTTTTATGAACTAATGAAGCAAATAACATTAGAATAACCAAGATTATTGTAATTAGTATTTCAAAAGAAATAGTAATATGATATTCCCCCAATATATCTTTTAATCTCCATAATCTCCCTCCAACCTCAGTTGGAGGAATTGTATCATCTTTTAAATTAAAAGACATCATCATCAAATTTAATAAAAATCCTAAAAATATAGCTAAAGAAGCAATCAATACATTAATTAAACTCATATCAATATTAACAATACTAGTTAATATCAGTGAAATTAATGTAGGAATATAAATTAATACTTTTTTTTCAGATTTATAAACCTTCTTAAAATCATCAATAATGGATTTTGGGGAAAATTTTGAGTCCATATTTGCCTCTTTTATCACTAATTAATTTAATAAATTCATTATTCAAATAACTATCATCAAATTCTTCTCAATATTATATTATACAATAATTTATATAAATATTATTCAAAGTATAACAATTCTTAATCATTAATAAATGTACTATAAATTAGTTAATAACACATCATAAGTTTTTACCTTCTAGTTTAGATAACCTAGCCAATATATCATCCATCTTACCCAATTCAGATTTTAAAATAGAATTTTCACTTTCCAACTTAACGAACTCAGGACTTTTAATATCAAGATTATTAACATCCATATTGATTGTTATGCAGTCCAAGTGATGAATATATTTTTCTTTAAGATGCTTTGGATTTTCCATAAAATATGCAGAATGAGTTGAATCTTTACTTCTACCTTGCAATGCATCAACCTCATCCAATGTTAATCCATCATTATATAATCTGCTGGCATGGAATTTCCTAAGCATATGACTTCTCAAACGATTATACGTTCCTTTTTTACCTAATTTCAAAGTATTGTTTAACTCAATGAATAACATTGTCACATAATCCTCATGAATCGGGAACAACTTGTCTTCAGGATTTAATTTTTCATCTTTTTTTAACTCTTGATCCACTTTCAAAAGATGCAAAATTATTGCCTGGACTGCTTCAGGTGAGCAGAAAGTATAGTAATATTTATTGGTTTTTTGCCTTTTCAACCTAAACATTGGAATTATATCATCACGGTCTTTTAACTGATGTATGACTTCATAGATATCATTGGTGTTATGGTATTCATTTGTGGCATCAATGAAATTCTGGATTGTTAGGCTTAATGTTTCTTTTTTGGCACATCCTGAACTGCTCATGAATAATATTATTGCTTTCATTCTAGGGTCTGCAATTTTTAGTGCCTTTTTGATGATGTCTTTTGTTGGTAGATCCACATAGTTTATTGGTTCTGGTGTGGTTACACTTTTCAGGTTTAATGATGGAAGGTCTCCTATTTCTATTTCATAGAATTGGTATATTGATTTTATTGAGTTGAAATAGCTTTGTACTGTGTTTTTCTTGTAGTTGTCTATTAAATGTTGTCTAAAGCTTAATAATCTTTGTTTTAGTTTTCTGTCTCTCCATCGTATTCTTTGGTCTTCTTCATTGTCTGCTTCTTTTATTAATTCTTCGAGGGTTGATTGTTGTTGGTTGCAGTATTGTTTTACAGCGTTTCGGAATACTTTTTTTGCAGACCGTGAGTGTGTTTTTGCGTGGTGTATTTCATTAAGTATGTCTTCATTGCTTTTCATTTTAATCTACCTTCCTGGTTTATTATTATATGGTATAGGTATTTTGCTCTTGTGGGAGAGCGTTTGAAAAGTATGTGATAACGCACTTAATATTGTACAAATAACATGATTGAATATATGATTTTAAAAATATTTAATTATTTCACAAAAATCATCAATTGCCTCTAAAATGTAATCATTTTCCCAGTCATCACTGCTGCCGTATCCCCATTTTACAACTACACATTCAACTCCTGCATTTTTTGCGGTTTGAATATCAGTATTGGAATCTCCAATATATAATACCTCATCCGGACTGACATTTGCCTTTTTTATTATTTTCTCCACCCCATATGGATCGGGTTTTGAGGGATATGCAAAATCATGGCCCATAATCAGTGAAAAATCAATGTCAGCGAAGAATCTGTCGACAAAAAACTGGATGGAATCTGTGAAACGGTTAGAATTAATGGCCAGAACCACATTCATATTCTGGAGTTTTTCTAAAACATCATGGGTTTTGGCAAAAGGGACTGTATATTCCTTTTTTGATGAATAGTAAATCTTGAGATATGTGTCCTTGACCAATTTTATGTTTTCAGGACTGCTTTTATCCTCAAGGATGAGTGAAACTATCTCATCAATGTTTCCTCCCAAATACTTTACAAGCTCATCATTGGTAAGTGTGGGAAAATTATTTAAGGACAATGCCTCATTCAGGTGTATGAACACGTCCTGAACCGAATCCATTATAGTGCCGTCAAAATCAAAGATTGCTAACTTTTTCATCATGTACCTCTGAAAAATTTGTTTGGATAAATAAATAATATGTCCAATAACATATTTAAAATCATTGAAAAATATCAAAAATAGATAATTTTAATTAAATTTTAAATTAACGTTTAATTAATTAACTAATTTCTAAACAAAACATTCAAATCATGAAATAAAGATAAGTATATAAAGCATATTTATATAACATATATTTAATTAAGTTGGTTTAAATGAACAAAAAAATAAAAATTGCAATTTGTATAATAATCATTCTGATATTTGCATATGTTGCATACTATCTAACAGAATGCCATCCAGCACAGGAAGGTGCAACAAAATACCTGAAAGGCACAGACAATGTCAGTGTGGTTAAGGTAGGAGATGACATATTCCTTGACGGACCTGGAAATGACACTGCACTGATATTTTATCCCGGAGCAAAAAACGAGTACACATCATATCTTCCAATGTTTGTAAAGATTGCAGAGAAGGGTGTTGACTCATATATTGTCAAAATGCCTTTGAATTTCGCATTTTTCGGTGAAAATGAAGCAGATTCAATAATAGACACAACCAACTATTCACATTATATCATGTCCGGACATTCTCTGGGAGGCCTTTCTGCCGCATCATATGTATCACATACCGGAAAAGCGGAGGGAGTTGTGATAATATCAGGATACCCTACAGAAAATATAGACAAGCCGGTATTGTCAATTTATGGATCTGAAGACGGTATTTTAAACATGAAAGCCTACAATGAATCCAAAGCAAAAATGAGCAATCTGAAAGAATTTGTCATTGACGGCGGAAATCACGGACAATTTGCATACTACGGACATCAGGACGGAGATAATCCTGCTAAAATCACACCTGAAAACCAGCAAAGCCAGGCTGTAGATAAAATCCTGGAATTCATTGATAAAATAACCTAACTGTCCAAATATATCAGTTTAATTAATGCAACCACACCAATTAAAGCCGTTAGACTCTCTATAGCTGCTGATGAGAAATCCAAAATCGCAAGGAAATAGACAATGTATATTGCACTGTTTACGATGAAACTTGTTTTTATTGATTTGATGGTCTTCAGATAATAGTTGCACAATGTAATCTGAATTATGGCAATTATCGGAAGCAGTCCGACAAAACCCATGGTATTAACCAGAAGCCCAATAACCACAGAAATCACAATGAAAAATACTGTCCATCTTAATGTCAGCCTGTCATTATAAACCATCAGATTACGTGTTGCGGCAATGGCCATTGTGGTGACTCCCGTCCATGAAAAAAAGAACACCGAAGATATCATTAAGATGAATGCATTGAGAAACTGGTAAAAATATGCCTTTTTCTCATCATTTACCCACATGCTTAAAATGATGAAAACCCCGGCAATCAGTGATATTATATTTCCAATGATAATATTTAATGGCAAATCCATGTTACTAATTATATAATGCCTAATTAAAATAAATTTATCAAAAAATTGCTAATTCTTTAAAATTAAAAAAAAGAAAAAAATAAGTTAAATCCCGTTTAATTTAACCTAATCTTTTTTTCCATTCAACTCCGTTTACAGATTCACTGTCCGCATATGCATCTTTAAAGTCACCAACAGCACCAAATAATGCTCCAAGACCTGTTGCAGATTTATGGTAGTTTGCTGCACGTTCAGATCTAATTCCGATGCTTGCTGCCTCAGAATAAGAATCAATATCCGCACCGATGAAGAGGAATTCCCAATCATGGGCAGTGATGAGTTCTTTAACTGCATCTCTTGTAAATTCTCGAGAGGCATTTTCCAATCCGTCGGTTGTAATTACAAACATCACCTTTTCACTTACTTCCTTATCAAGAGAAACAATTGTAGTTCCAACGGCATCTAGAAGAGCTGTACAACCGCCAGTGCAATATTCCTTATTGGTGAGCAGTTCGACTTCATCAATAGGTTTTCTTGTGTATAAAATCTTATATTCATCATCAAAAAGAACTAAAGTCACACGTGTATTTTGATTTTTTGATTTTTCACGCTGGATGAATGAATTAAATCCGCCAATTGTATCTTCTTCAACATTCCACATGGATCCGCTTTTATCCATTACAAAAATTAAATCCATGTCAACATCTTCATTATCATTTAATTTATCAAATGAATTCACAGTAGTTACATTTTTCAATTTTGAAAAGTCCCCCATTGTTTTTCCTCCTGAATTTTAAATTAACAAAGATAAAAACTATCTTTAATCATAATTATATTCTTATATAATTTAAATCACATAAAGAAAAAGGTTTATAGAAAAAATTATTTTTTTAAGTGATAAACTGATATGGGAAGTGCAAACATTGTAATTAATGAAGCAACATAATATATTGATGCATAACCGGCAGAGGCAAAACAGCCAAGCAATGCCGGTCCAAAACCCATTGTGGCATCACAGAATATGAAAAATGTTGATATCGAATATGATTTTCTATAATCAGGAGTGTTTCTTGTGACAATTGCGGTACCTGCCGAGTTAAGGGTTCCGAATCCTAAAGCCGCACAGACCGCACAGATTATGACAGTTGCAGGTGATGGTGCAAAAGCTATAAAAAACAGTCCTATAGCCTGTGAAATAATGCCTGTTACACATATTACCATATCACCATGCAGGTCCTGAATTTTACCTGCAATTGGTCTTGATACAATAAGAACAACAGAATATATGATAAAAAACCATGAAAATGCACCTACAAGGTCAACCTCAACTGCATATAATCTGTAAAATGAAAGTATTGAAACATAACCCAGACTTGTGAGGGCTGTGAAAAGTGAAACAGGAATTGCATTATACTCAAATATTTTCTCAAAACCCCTGTAAGTTCGGTTGTCTTTTTTGATTGAATCCATATTGTTTATAGGGTCTTTGGCTGAAACATCAATGAATAACATGAATATTAATGCCAAAGCGGAAAAAACAGAAGCCAGCGAAAAGGAACCTGTTGGGCCGAAATTATCATACAATAATCCTCCAATATAAGGCCCAAGTCCAACTGCAAGTGTTGTTCCAAGCATGAAATATCCAAATGCCTCACCAAATCGCTTTTTTGGAAGTATTGCTGTTGCAATCGTGACTATTGCATTTGCAGATGCACCGAACCCTATTCCATGAATGAAACGAACTATCAAAAGCAATGTCACATCATTTACAAGAAAATACAGAAGACATGAAAGAAAATGAATTCCCATAAATACTAAAGCTGTCCTTTTCCATCCGATTTTTTCAAGGGCATTGCCGGAATATATTCTTGAACACAGTCCTCCAAAAATGTATATTCCCGAAACAAGTCCTGCAATCATTGCTGTTGAACCCATTGATGTGGCATATTCAGTTACCGTGGACATCAATGCATACATTACAAGTGCAGTGAAAAGCAGTGCCAGAAAAATAAGGAAAAATGATTTTGTAAATATCTTATCGCTTTCACTACTATTCAAGTTCCCACCTTATTATAACATAATTCAGTTCTATTATTGTGTAAATTGAAAGCATTCCCTGGACTGCAACCAAAATCAAAGCCAAAATTCCACTCCATGGCCAGAAAATATCAAATATTCCCAAATAAATCAATATAATCATTGGAAGTGCAAAGAATGAAAACAGAATCAGGAACACCTTAAGCGAAGGGTTCATCTGTATTTGAAAGATAAATGTAAAAAATATTAAAAAGATTCCAATTACTGCAAGGGAGATTATTGCCCGATGATCAATATTTGAGAAGAAAAAAAGTAAAAGGCAAAGAATTACCAATGAAATGAACATGACCAAACGTGGAAATCTAGCCACAACAACCACCCCGTGCATAGTCATTCAAAATATTTTCAAGCTTGAGCAATTCAATCTTTTTATCGATTCCTGCTGCATAACCGGTCATTTTCCCGTTTTTACCGATGACACGATGGCAGGGAATGATAATGGCAATCGGATTTGCACCTACTGCACCGCCGACAGCCTGAGCTGACATTGTAGGTGAAATTTCTGATGCGATTTCACCGTATGTCAATGTTTCACCGTATGGAATTTCTGAAAGCCTTTTCCACACTTTCAATCTGAATTCACTGCCCATTGGTTTGATTTTAAAGTCGATTTTCGGATTAAGTCCATTAAAATAATTGTCAAACCATAGTTTGACATCCTTAAAAATAGCCAAGTCCTCTTTTTCCACAATATATTCTTTTATTGTGGATTTGAAGTTTTTCTGTGAATAGAACCATATTCCATTTACAGCATCCCCGTCGCTTACGATTAGCATTTCACCTATCGGTGACTGATAGTTAGTTGAGTAGAACATTTTCACATGTATGATTTGAAGAATTCCTCAAATTCCTCATCACCCATCGGTTCGGGAGTTGATATATTTTCATTATGCATAATGCTTGAAGCAAGGTCTCGGTATTCTTGTGCTTCATCACTTTCAGGGTATTTTTCTACAACGGTTTTTGCATCTAATTCAGCATCCTGAATCAAATTACTTCTATGAATTGTACCAACTACATGTGTTCCTATCCTTTTAGCAAAGTCTGCAACAATCTGCTCTTCATTATCAACATTTCTGCAGTTGCATACTATGCCGCTCAGATTACCTTTTAGTTTTTTAACACCACGAACAATATTGTTTGCAGCATATAATGCCATATATTCACCTGAAGTGACAATCAAAACCTCATCAGCATACTTTTCACGCAAAGGCACTGAAAAACCACCGCAGACAACATCACCCAGAACATCATATACGACAACATCCAAATCATCATCAAAAATGCCAAGCTGCTCAAGGCGTTTCATAGCCACAATCACACCACGGCCGGCACAGCCGACGCCAGGTTCAGGCCCACCGCTTTCCACACATTGAATTCCTCCGAATCCTGTGAAAACTAAATCCTCCTTTTCAGGAGATCTGTTATCCTTTAAAGTGTTAACCACGGTAGGAATTCTTTTTCCATATAAAGTACGGGTAGTATCGGCCTTCGGGTCACATCCTATAACCAAACAATTCAAATCTTCACTTGCCCATACAGCAGATAAATTAGCAACTGTAGTGCTTTTTCCTATCCCGCCTTTTCCATAAATGGCTATTTTTTTAAGCATCATTATTCCTCTCAACTAATTTGTAAACAAAATCATTTTCACGTACTTTTTGAGGCATTGCAATTGCCACATTAGAACCTTTTTTAACATTATCAACAGATTTACCTTCAATCTGCATAGAATCAATAGTATGAGTAATTGAACCTGTGGTTTGACCCTGAATCATTATTTCATCACCTATTTTTAAATCATCCCAAATTCTAAGTTCGGCAGCCTTAACCTTATTGTAATAATTGACAACCTGTCCGATATCCTTTTTGATATATTTTGACTGGTTATCCTCACTGACCTCAAAAGGAGTGTTGAAATAGAAATTGGTGTCAAAACCACGATTGAACACACTTGTAAGCTCATCCATCCATTCATCCTTAACTTCATAATTCAATGGGTCATCATTATAATTGTCAATGGCTTCACGATATACTCCGGTAACCATCGCACCATAGTCCGGGCTTCTGGCTCTGCCCTCTATCTTGAATGATGCAACACCGCTTTTCATCAATTCAGGGATATGATCTATCATGCACATATCCTTTGGTGAGAAGAAATTGGTTCTGTAGCTTCCGTCATCACTGCCAGTTATTATAAATGATTCATCATCAACATCCGAGAAGTTTATGACATTGTCTTCCCCTTCCTCATATGTCAATGTCCAGTTTTTACGGCATGGCTGCAGACAGTCCCCACAGTTGGCACTCCTGCCATACAATCCGTAGCTTAAAAAGCATCTTCCAGAAATCGCCATACAGATTGCACCATGTATGAAAATTTCAGTTTCGATTGGAGATTTTTGCGTAATGTCTGTAATTTCCGCTAATGATAACTCCCGGGACAGTATTGCACGTTTGGCCCCTAATTTTTTAAGGGTTTTTAGAGTGTAAGAATTAGTAACATTTTCCTGAACACTGATATGGGCTTCAAGACCGTGTGAGACAGTATTTTCAATCAATCCAATATCGGATAAAATAAGCCCGTCAATTTCAGATGATGCAATTGACTCCAAATTACCTTCCAACTCATTCGCCAATCGCTCATTTAAAATTATATTGGTACATAGATAAGTTTTAGCCCCATAGTCCTTAGCAATTCCAGAAACTTCACCCAAGTCATCCAATGAAAAGTTTTTGGCATTGACCCTCATGTTATAATCATCAAGGCCAAAGTAAACGGCATCAGCGCCATTTTCAAGTACTGCCCTAAGCGAAATGAAGTTTCCTGCCGGAGCCAATAGTTCAACCATAATCATCTAAGGTTTATAGTAGGTTTCAGCTTCAAGTCCATCAGGAATTTCAGTCGGATACTCTTCATTTAAACAGCCTAAACATAGTTTCTCTTCAGGCATTCCGATAGCCTTAACCAGAGCAGGCAATGTGATATAACCTAAACTGTCAATGCCGAGCTGTTCCTGAATCTCTTCAATACTGTAATTGGCCGCAATCAATTCTTTTTTGGTAGCCATAGCAACCCCATAATAACAAGGAGCCATTACTGGAGGACATCCAACAAGGAAGTGAATTTCAGCAGGTTCAGCTTCCTTAACCAAATCAAGCAACTGTTTTGAAGTGGTTCCTCTAACAATACTGTCATCTATCAAAATAATCTTTTTGCCTTTAATTGCTTCCTTAATAGGGTTTAACTTAAGTCTAACAGCCAACTCCCTTTCTTCCTGGGTTGGCATAATAAATGTTCTTCCAACATACCTGTTTTTAATCAAACCTTCACCGTATGGAATTCCTGAAGCTCTTGAATATCCAATTGCAGCAGGAATTGATGAATCAGGTACCGGAATTACGACATCAGCATCAATCGGATACAGTTCATGCAACTGACGGCCAATATTCATTCTGGTTTCATAAACATTGATTCCATCAATTGTACTGTCAGGTCTTGCAAAGTAAACGTATTCAAACATGCAGTGTGAAAGCTTGCATTTTCCTGCACTTTCCAACATGTGAGAGTTAATTTCATCATTTTCAAAGTAAACAACTTCTCCAGGTACGATATCCCTAATAAATTTAGCATTAATTACATCAAAAGCAACAGTCTCAGAAGCTAATACATATTCTCCTTCTCGTTCTGCGATAGCAAGAGGTTTTATTCCCATAGGATCTCTTACACCATATAATTCACCGTCAAAAAGAATGGTTAATGCATATGATCCCACAAGTTTTTTACATACTGCCTCGATAGCATCCAGAATATCCTTACCATTATCATAATGCTCTTTTTTAAGCATATAACAGATTACTTCAGAATCGGAATCAGACTTGAAATAAAATCCCTCATCAATCAGTTCATTTCTTAACTCTTCAGAGTTGACAATGTCCCCATTATGAGCCATTGCAATAAATCCATCACCAAAATCAGTTACAAATGGTTGTGAATTTTCCAATTTTGACTGACCTGTGGTAGAGTACCTTACATGACCGATAGCCATGTGTCCAGGCAAGTTTTGAATTAAATCATCACCAAATACATCGGTGACCAAACCCATCCCACAGTGATGACTCAAACCGATATTTGAATTAAAACTAGCGATTCCTGCTGATTCCTGACCTCTGTGCTGTAAAGCATACAAACAGTAATAAATTAATGATGCAACATCCTTAGAATTATCATTAGAATGAATTCCAACAATACCGCACTTGTCTTCCATTTCACCTTGCATGTACTATAACTCCCTATAAAATAGTATAATAATAGTTTTGTTTAACTAGTATAAAATAATTAATGTTTTATTCCCAAAAATTTTCAAAATTGTTCTCAATTTCGTAATCATCATTCACTTCAGGATTTACAGATTCCTCTTTTGAAGACAATTCCTTTTTCAAATCATCACTGTTGTCATCAACAAAGATTAATGCTGTTCTAACAATGTTTAACCATTCGACAGCTTTCTGCCTTGACTCTGCAGCAATGAAACCCTGTCCAACTATAATATTATCAGGTCTGAATTTATCTGTAGCAATTACAATTCTTTTCTCATCAGCCAATTCCTGATGGAAAGTGTCCTGCCACAAATCGTCCAGACTAAAAATTTCAAGAATATCTTTTGAATATATATCCTCATAACGGGTTTTAAAAGCAGAATAATCAGATCGGATATCGTTAATATCTTCACGCAATTCTTTATTTTCCTGAGTTAAAATTTCCTGCTCTTTAATAACCTGATTATAATCATCCAATAAGTTATTGTAATTACGGGTTACTTTCATCAGTTTGTTTTCTAAAGTGTGGATATTTATTAAGTTTAAAGAATAAGATAATGTTGATTTTATTATTGAATTTAGAATTTCCTTTTCTGCCAGCTTAAAGTCTATTGATTCATCTTCAATAATGATGTTGTTATAATCAAATAATCCGATATGGTTAAAATCAGTTTTCAATTCATTAAAAAGAATATTGTAAGTTTCATCCTGACCATATCCTCCAATAAGCAATATATCAGCACCGCTAGCTACTTTCTTAACAATGCCAAGTTCCAGCGTAGGGATAATTGATGAGACTATTATATTGTAATCGTTTTCAAGTTGAATATTGTTGACAGCTTTTGAAACAAGCTGTGCAATATCCAGACCGCCCACTATTATACGAACATCAATTTTTGATTCTTGATTTTCGTTTTCCATGAATATAACCTAAATTCCATTGATTTTTTGATGCCATTTCCAAGCGGACTCAACGATTTTTTCCAAATCATACTGTGGAGTCCATCCAAGCTTATTTTGAATTTTTGAGGAATCTGCAATCAATCTTGCAGGATCACCTTCACGGCGTTCGTCGACTTTAACTTCAAAGTCCCTGCCTGTGACTTTTTTACACATTTCAATTACTTCACGAACGGAAAATCCTTGTCCGTTTCCAAGGTTGAATACATTAGATTCATTTTCATTGCATAGATATTCATATGCTTTAATGTGAGCATCGGCAAGGTCATTTACATGAATATAATCCCTGATGCATGTTCCGTCAGGAGTGTCGTAATCATCTCCGTAAATGTATATGCAATCCCGTTTTCCAATGGCCGCATCAAGAATTAAAGGAATCAGATGTGTTTCGGGATCATGGTATTCACCTATTTCACCGTCAAAGTCACATCCTGAAGCATTGAAGTACCTTAATGCAACATAGTTAAAGTCTCCTTTAGCGGCTTCCCTTTCAAGAGCCTTTTCCACAAGCCATTTAGAGTGTCCATATGGATTAATTGGTTTTAGATTTGAATCTTCTGTAATTGGAATCTTTTCAGGATTTCCATAAACAGCTGCAGTTGATGAGAAAATGAATTTATCAACATTATGTTCCCTCATCACTTTAAGGAGATTCAATGTATTTTTATAATTGTTCTTTAAGTATTTTTGAGGCATTTCAACAGATTCCGCTACTGATATAAAACCTGCAAAGTGGATAACTCCATCAATATCATATTTTTCAAAAACTTCACCTAAATCTCTGCTTCCAATATCATATTGCTCAAGGTTACCCCATTTTACAAAATTTTCATATCCTTTTGAGAGATTATCCAAAACGACTGTTTCATAACCTGCATTATGCAATGCCTTATTGGTATGCGAACCTATATAACCTGCTCCACCAGTAACAAGAATCAATTTCAACACCCTTAGATGAACTTACCTAATTTAAGTAAAGCTTTTGGAGAAATTTTAATTAGTTTTTTAACAATTTCAGTTGTGGAAATCTTTTCAAAGCTTTCATTCTCAAATGCATGTGCAATACTATCTAATTCCTCATCAGATAAAGTGAGCAAGTATTCCTGTACTTTCTTGTATCTTTTGATTTCATGGTCGAGTTCATCATGAGCCATTTTGTCATATTGTTTTAGGAATTTTTTGGAACAGTCTTCTTTGATAGCTTGAGCTGCAACCTGTCCGGCGCACATTCCACCGGTCATACCTGATATGATTCCTCCACCGGTTAATGGGTTAACTTGACCTGCAGCATCTCCAACAACCATTATGTTATCATCGTATAATTTTTTGGTCATTCCACCAACAGGGTCTCCGCCAACGTTCATTTCCACAGCTTGTGCATTTTTGAGGTATGGGGATGAAGCTACAAAGTCATCTAAGTATTCTTTTGCGGTTTTTTCTGCCTTATGAGGTAATATTGCTAAACCGACATTTGCAATGTCATCTCCTTTAGGGAAAATCCATACATATCCTCCAGGAGCGCATGATCCGAAGTAGAATTCAATGACACCAGGTCTTTCAAATTCAACGTTACACATTTCATATTGCACACCGGATTCCATTTCTTTTGCTTTTGCAGCCGGTCTGAGTCCTGCCCATCTTGCAACGTGACCTTCCGGTCCGTCAGCAGCTATTAAGATTTTACATTTGTAGTCAATTTTTTCGCCCATGCATTCGGTTTCAACAATGTAACCGTTATCTATTTTTTCAATTCCAGTCACTAATGTTTTGATTCTGATTTCTGCACCTGCTCTTGCCGCATCCATTGCCATGTGCTTATCGAATACTTTTCTCTCCAGGATGTAACCTGCTTCAGGCAATTTAACTTCATCTTTTGTTAGCCATACGTCAGTTCCATCAGGAGCCTGTAATCTTACCCCTTCGATTTCCTGGGTTACCCATCTTGGGGATGGTTCGATTCCTAATTTTTCCAATCCCTGAATGGATACACCTTCAGCACATCTTTTTGGTGAACCTATTTCGGATTTCTTATCCATTAAAATAACTTTTGCTCCTCCTAATGCTGCATGTTTTGCTGCACTGGATCCTGCAGGTCCTGAACCTACTACAATTACATCAGTTTCAATCATATTAATCATTCCTCTTTTTCTAATGCATCAATTGGACATGCTTTAATGCAAGTGTCACAATCCTTACAGTCATCATCGTTAAATACTAATGCGTATTCTCTTACTTGTATTAAATTTCTTGGACAAACTCCGGCACATTCTCC
>NZ_CAMJUE010000026.1 GCF_946408925.1 uncultured Methanobrevibacter sp. | reverse complement strand
TTGACACTTATGAACTCTTTGAAAAGTACAGTGAAGGGGATGAAACCGCAAAAGATGCGATTAGGAATTATTCAAGAACAATTGCGGCAGGAATTGTAACCATACAGTCAGTCTTGGATGTTGAAAAGTTCTGCATTGGCGGAGGAATTTCCGCACAGGACATTTTAATACGTGAAATTAAAGACAGCGTGCACGAGTTCTTTAGAGTGAAATCCTCAGAAGCGATAAACGAGCCTGCAATTGAAAGGTGTCATTTTAAAAATGCATCAGGTTGCGTTGGCGCCATGTACAATTTTTTAGCTATGGAAAGGATTCTTTAAGTGAATATTTTATTGGGGTTAAAAGTTCAAAAGTTAACTTATCATGAAAAAATTATAATCAGCAAGGTTTTTGTATGATTCCATTATACCCATAATAAGTTAAATTTAACCACATTAATCAGGTTTAGAATTTCCAAATTATGGGGAAAGTAATTTATACAATACACACAATATATATCACCATGAAATTGAAATTGATTCTTATTTTTGCCATACTGGTAATAACAGTTTCCCCGGTCATGGCCGGGAACAACACGACTGATGTGGACAATCCCACCCATTACATATTAGATGAACCTATGACTGAAGCGCTTGAAAGCGGAGATTCAAACATCAGCTTCGCTGGCGGATACAATGGATACTGCATTGAATGGGGTGAGCATTCGGCTGAAAAGGGAGACAGGTTCTATGTCCATGACGGGGATGTTGACAACAACATCAAGACATTCTTCGTATACTTCTATGAGGAGTCACAGAGAGATGTCATTGCCACCCAGCATATGATCTGGAAATTCACTGACGACAAGCAGTTCAGCCGCTTCAACCAGACACTGTATGAAAAAATCACTGAAAAGGCCAAAACGGTTCAGGTGCCGAATGATGGTGTTTTGAAAGTCAACGACACCACTGAAATGGTTTACAGTTTCAGGAATTTCATATCCAACTTCAATGAGTATCAGAATTACTTTGGATACAAGATATATTTCAGAAACATAACCCCCGCCAATAACCTGACGGATAATTCAACTGTTAATCAAACAGGAAGCACTTCCCAAAACACGACCAATCAAACCGGCATCAGAGAAAACATTACGCAAAACCGCACTAACGCTTCCTTTAAAAAGACCAGATTTACCAATGCGGGCGGAAGTCATGATACGGGAAATCCCCTGATGCTTCTTGCATTGTCGCTGGCTGTGCTGGTTTTTAAAAGAAGAAGATGATATTGTATTCTATTTATAGAGCGATATTATGAACAATGAAAAATATCTTGCGATAGATGTTGGCGGAACATCAATAAAATACGCCATAACTGATAGAAATGCGGAAATAACCAAGCTTAATGAAACCGAAACCAGAAGGGAGGCTGGAAAATTATTTGAATCATTGGATGAAATAATCTGCCCACACCTGAATGAGATTTCAGGCATTGCAATGTCCTTTCCGGGAAAAATAAATGTTAAAAAAGGGACAGTCTGTAAAATAGCAACATTCAAATGGATTTCCAATCTCCCTCTAAAATCCATACTGGAAGAGAAATACGGCTTGCCCGTGTGGATTGAAAATGACGGGAAATGCGCCGCATTGGCTGAGTTTTGGAAGGGAAACCTATCCGGCATAGACAATGGAATGGTTATCGGACTTGGAACTGAAATAGCCGGAGGGATAATTCTCAATGGAAAGCTATATCGTGGAAGCAATGAATCCGCCGGAGAGATTTCAAGCATTCTCAGCGATTTTAAAAATCTCGATAACGCAAAAAGGTTCGGCAAGATCGGAGGGCATAAAAATCTAACCAACGCATATAATGATAAAAAAGGCATTGGCAATATTGACACTTATGAACTCTTTGAAAAGTATAGAGAAGGGGATGAGGCGGCAAAAGAAGTGATTAGAAATTATTCAAAAACAATTGCTGCAGGAATTGTGACCATACAGTCGGTGCTGGATGTTGAAAAGTTCTGCATTGGCGGAGGAATTTCCACACAGGACATTTTAATACGTGAAATTAAAAACAGCGTGCACGATTTCTTTGCAGTAAAATCCTCAGAAGCAATAAACGAACCTGAAATTGAAAGATGCCATTTTAAAAATGCATCCGGTTGTGTTGGCGCCATGTACAATTTTTTAACTATGGAAAGGATTCTTTAAGTGAATATTTATTAAATTTAACTGGAGTTAAAAGTTCAAAAGTTAACTATCATCAAAAATTATAATCAGCAAGGTTTTTGAATGAGTCGATTATCTGATAAAACACGTGCGAGGATATTTTTTGCTGTTCACCAGACGAAAGGTTAATATTATCTCCTGAAAGCATAGTATCAAATCATTAGGCAGCTTCCAATAAATTATCTAATTTAACTTTTTTAATAATATCGATTAATTCATCATCACTAACATTATCAATATTATGTCAATGTCCAGATACAAGTATTACTTAATTATCAAACACACCCATACATATTTTTAAAGAATTTTAAGTTTTAGCAGCATACTAAAAAACAAAAAATATAAAGTATTTTAATCTGGAATTACATATTATAATGTATATCTAATTTTTTTAGGTGTGTGTCAGAGTGGTCAAATGAGATAGGTTCAGGGCCTATTGCTTAGTGCTTCGTGGGTTCGAATCCCATCACACCTATTTACTTATTGCAACATCGCCCAACAGTGCATTTATTAGTTAAAAGATATGTTTCTTATAGTATATTCAAAGAATAATCCCTCAAAAAAAATATTCTAATTAAAGTAAATGCATGACATAATTTTATACCTCACCACAAAAATGTGAAATCAGGCATTCATTTTTTGTATATAATATGCAATTACAAGTTCCATTTTGCATCAAATATAAATCAAATAAAAAACATAACATTAATTTATGAAAACTGCAATCCTAATTCCCTGTTACAATGAGGCAACAACCATCGAAAAGGTTGTAAGCGATTTTAAAAAAGAGATGCCCCATGCCGATATCTATGTCTATGACAACAATTCAACCGACAATACCGCAGAAATTGCCAAAAATGCCGGGGCAATCGTAAGACATGAATACAGACAGGGAAAAGGAAATGTGGTAAGATCAATGTTTCACGACATCACCGCAGACTGCTATATCATGGTGGACGGTGACGACACATATCCCGCCGAGGAGGCACCGGCATTTGAAGAGATAATCCTTAACAAGCAGGCGGACATGGTGATTGGAGACCGATTGTCTTCAACATATTTTGAGGAAAACGACAGGCGTTTTCACAACAGCGGAAACAGGTTCGTTCGAAACTCAATCAACACATTTTTTAAAAGCGACCTGCATGACATAATGACCGGAATGAGGGCCTTCAATTATGATTTCGTCAAGTCATTCCCAATACGCTCCAAGGAATTTGAAATAGAAACCGAAATGAGCGTTTTTGCACTTATGAACAATTTCAAAATCAGGGAGATACCGATTGATTACCGTGACCGTAAGGAAGGCAGCGAATCCAAGCTTGACACATTCAGTGACGGATTCAAGGTCATAAGGATGATTTTTTCCCTGATACGTGACCAGCGCCCCCTGTTCTTCTTTTCAGTAATGTCACTGATTCTTCTCATCATTGCAGGACTGTACTTTTTACCGATATTCTTCAAGTATTTAAGTACCGGTTATGTGCTGAAGATTCCTACACTGATTGTGACAGCCACAGTTGTGATTGTTGCGGCGCTGACATTTTTAACAGGAGTCATTCTGCATGTTTTAAAACACCAGCATGCCGAAGAACTTGAGCGCCACCTGATTCTTTTAAATGAAATGAAAAAAGAGGAATGAGAATTTGATTAACAAGCTTTTCAGAGACCCTACAGACAATATTATAATCCAGCTTTTCAGATATGTTTTCGTTGGAGGCACCGCATTTGCCGTTGATTTCTTCTTTTTATACTTTTTCTCAGACATTTGCGGAATCTATTATCTGATATCTGCCATATTCTCATTCATAATATCCGTTCTGGTCAACTATGTGATGAGCACAAAATGGGTGTTCAACCAGGACAACATAGAAAATAAGGTTGTGGAGTTCAACCTCTTTCTACTTATAAGCACCATAGGACTTGTGTTTACCGAAATACTGCTTTACCTATTCACTGACGTCATTGGAATGTATTATCTGATTTCCAAAATCATCTCAGCGATTATTGTTCTTTTCTGGAACTTTTTGGCAAGACGCGTAATGTTTTACGGAAAGGATTTCATCTAGTAGTAGTACTTGGTTGCAAACGCCAGAATCAGGGTTGCCATAAATCCTATAATGAAAATCATCGCATACCTGTCAGTGAACCAGTCCAGCTTGTGGGCGTGTTTCTCAAGCCTTTCGATTTTAAAGCCCGCAATAATTGGAATAAGGGCAAACAGCGGAATGAAATATCTTGTGCTTATTCCGAGATTGGTTTGACCGACATCCGCCCATGTGAGAAGCTGTATAAAGCATGTTCCGATATATATGATAAGAAGTACTGCAAGCACTCCCAGTCTTGATTTTAAGTTGAACTCAACCTTTCTCGGATATAATATCAGTGTCAGCAGGAGGAATATCCATATAAGCACCGTAATGAATATGTAAGGGTCGGAATAATGGTGGGGACTTGCCGCTGCGAAGAAATTGAAAACACCGTTCAGCGTAATTCCCACAGTATATGTGAAAATGGACCTGAAGAATGTCAGCATGAATGCCGGATGATTCATTATATATTCCATCTGCAGCTCAGGGTTCATGTAATTGAGCTTTGATCTCCATGAATGCATCAGCGCCGGTTCGGAATATGTACTCCAAATCACACCAATAAGACCAACAATGAAAACACCAAGAAGCATGTATTTCAATATGCCGCTGTCCCTGAAGTTTTCCTTAGGAACAAACAGTATCAGGAATACGAATGCAAGATAAGGCAGTTTACAAAGTCCTAAAAGCAGCGAAAGCACACAGAACAGTATGACATGCTTGACTTCAAGCGATCCGGGTTCTGATTTGTAAAGATATATGAAATATGCTATTGAAAGTATTCCAAGACCCAGTATCATCGAATCGATACTGAGAGATGCAGCCTGATAAATGGAAATCGGTATGCATGCAACCGCCAGAAGAGGAACCTTCAGGGCAGGCGCTATACGAATAGCCATTGAGATTAAAAATGCATATAAAATCAGATTGCACATTCTTCCAAGCCACAGCATCCATATGACATTCAAATCAAAGAGTTTTGCAATTAAAACACCCAGTGCCTGAGGCAGGTATCCGTAAAACGGATTCTGTTCAAATGCAGATCCGTCAAGAATTGTCTTGTTGGAGATTTCCTGCGTATCGTGAGGAGTTTCGAAAACCGTCCGCCCCATATTGTTTAAAAAGAACATGTGGCTTTGAGTCGTGTTGAATCCCACATCGGTATTGAGCTCCCGACTGTATTTTCCATCGGTTGTGCGGTTGTAGAGTTGTGTGAGATTGTTCGGTCCATCCTCCCAGTGAGGAAATATTATTCCACGAGATGTGATTTCAGCACGTGTAAGGTGTTCAAGCTCATCACTTACATCGGCAATAGGCACAATAACAGAAGAAATCAACCCAAAGCACAATATGATGACGAATGCCACCTTATAAAGTTCCCTATCCGAGTCATGCATGAAATAATAAAGTATGCAGACCACACCGAGGATAGCTACGATTACAAATGACGCTATCACAATCTGAGGCTTATCGAAATTCTTGGCCGAAAGCGTCGATGCGAGTGTGATAGTGATAAAAATCAAATAGATTATCCAATATTTTTTGGATTTGACAAATAAATTAGCAATATTATTAAACATACTCTCAATTTTATTTATTGAAAAGATATTATATAAATATTTACAAAAATTTCATGAATAATAAAGTTTTTAAGCGAATCCTTTTAACAGATATCCATAGGCATCATATATTAAAATCCAAAAATAAGAGATATAATCTAATATTTGGGATTTTTGAAAGGTTTTTGGAACAAAACATTTATTAATTGCCACACACCTATGCTGGTCTTAATGTTGATGGCATCATGTAAAAATTTCTGGGCTAAAAAAAAATATTTTTTATTCAAACTTTAAACTGTTGAATATTCTTTCCATATGATGGATTGCATTGGAAACGTCATCAGGTGTTAAATCCATATAATGTTCATAATCAGCTTTTTTTCTTAAGTAAGATAATTTTAATAATTCATCTTGAATCCTGTTTTCACCAAAGTTTTTCAGTGCGTTTCTAACTTGTTTATCTTCACTGATTTTTTCACCAACTTCCAATTCTATAAGTGGAATAGGTTTAAAATTCTTAACATCTTCCAACCATAACATGCAATACAGATATGAACTATAATATGCTCTGTTGATTATAGTGGAGTCAAGGCAAAAGGAAACTTTAATACAATGGGATATGATTTCAAGAATTATGCAAATGGCATAATATATACTCTTGGATTTAAACATGCGAATATAAAATTCAAAAACTGCAAGGGCCTTGATGCAAAAAATACAGAGAAATTCAAGAAAAAAATTAAAATTAATGCAAAATCAAAAAAGAAAATCATAACTATCAAGGTTGTAGACAAAATCTATAAGACACCTATGAAGGGATTGAAGATTCTCATAAAAATCAACGGCAAAACATACAAAAAAATCACCAGCAAAAAGGGAATCATAAAATTTTCAGCTAAAAAACTTCCTGCAAAAAAATACAAGGCAACAATCAAGTACTTGGGAAACAACTTCAACCAAAAAGCATCAGCGACCGTAACGGTGAAATGATATTTGCTTGAAACGGCATTTCCGAAATACTAATCTTCGGTGAAGTTTTCGAACTTCACCCGCTTTTTTTAAAAGTTAATAATATTTTTGAAATTTCCACATGATTTTTCACAAAATCTGGAAAAATTATCTTAAACATTATATAATGTAAAGAATATAAAATTAATAGGTTAATTACTAAGGAGTAATTATTTATGAGAAATGTTGGTACAGTAGTGCGTGGTATTAGAACACCTATTATTAAAGAGAATGATGATTTGGCAACCATAGTCATTGACAGTCTGATGGCTGCCAAGGAAAGTGAAGGATTTGAATTCAGGGACAAGGATATCGTTTCAATAACCGAAGCGGTTGTTGGAATTTCAGAAGGAAACTATGTGACCGTTGATGATGTCGCAGCGGATTTGCAGGCCAAATTCCCATCTAAAAAAATCGGAATAACAAATCCTATTTTAAGCAGAAACCGTTTTTCAATTATCCTCAAGGGCATTGCCCGTGGAATGGATAAAATCACACTTTTAACCTCATTTCCGGCAGATGAAGTTGGAAACGGAATTCTTGATGAGGAACTGTTGGATGAAAGTGAATTCAACCTTGCAAGCGTGATTTCAGAGGATGAATACAGTGAAAATTTCGGCTCATGGAAACATCCTTTCACCGGAATAAACATGATTGACTTTTACCGTGAGCTTATCGAAAGTGAGGACTGTGAAGTGGAATTCGTATTTTCAAATGACGTTAAAACAATCCTCGACTATGAAAAGGATGTCCTTACCTGTGACATTCACACAAGATATAAAACAACCAAGCTTTTAAAAGATCTCGGAGCAAATGTCTACGGGCTTCATGAAATCCTAACCGAACCTGTTGGAGATTCAGGTTTCAATCCCAACTACGGACTTTTAGGTTCAAACAAGGCAACTGAGGAAAAATTAAAGCTTTTCCCTAAAACCGGCCAGACTTTGGTTGAAGAGGTTCAAAAAAGACTTGTTGAGATGACCGGAAAACAGATTGAAGTTATGGTTTACGGTGACGGTGCATTCAAGGATCCTGTCGGAAAGATATGGGAGCTTGCAGACCCTGTTGTGTCTCCGGCACACACTTCAGGACTTGTGGGATATCCTAATGAAATCAAACTGAAATATGTTTCAGACAACAAGTTTGCCGACCTGAAAGGCGATGAGTTAAAAGAAGCGATTAAAAAAGAAATCAGAGAAAAGGATGCTGACCTCACAGGTCAGATGATTACCGAAGGAACAACCCCTAGGGTATTGACCGATCTTATCGGTTCACTGTGCGACCTTACAAGCGGTTCCGGAGATAAGGGAACACCTGTGGTGTTCATTCAAGGGTACTTTGATAATCTGGCTAATGACTAGATTATTTTCCCTCTTCTTTTTTCACCATCAAATGCTTCAACCAACACCAAATTAAAATTATATTTAACCAAAAACTTCCAATTAAATGAGTCGATTTTTAAAATATATTGAAATAGTGATGAAAATAAAACAATCGGTCAAGTTAAATATAGATGTCAAAAAAAGTTTTGTGGAAACTTACCGTACAGGCAAGTTTCAATGATTTTATTCTTTAATGTATTTTTTCAAATCTTCAGCCTTGTCGGTTTTCTCCCATGGAAGACCTTCAATACCGAAGTGACCGTATTTTGCAGTCTGTTTGTAGCGTGTATCACGTAAACCCAAGGTTTCAATGATTCCGTCAGGTGTCAGCCTGAAGTTTTCACGTACAATTTCCTCAAAGGTCTTATCACCGATATCGGCACCGGTTCCAAAGGTGTCAACCATTACTGAAGTAGGTTCGGCAACACCAATTGCATATGATAACTGGATTTCACATTTTTCGGCAAGACCGCTTGCAACCATATTTTTGGCAATGTATCTTGCCATGTAGCATGCGCTTCTGTCCACTTTGGTGCAGTCCTTACCGGAGAATGCTCCTCCACCGTGTCTTGCATATCCCCCATAGGTGTCGACAATGATTTTACGGCCGGTTAAACCAGCATCCCCGTGAGGTCCGCCGATTTCGAATTTGCCGGTCGGGTTTATGTGTATCTTGGTATCGTCAGTAATCAATCCTTCAGGAATTACAGCCTTAAAGAGCTTTTCACGAATATCCTCATGTAACTGTTCCTGGTTTTCGGACATGCTTTCATCATGCTGTGTGGAGAGTACAACCGCATCAAGGGAGAGGATGTTTCCATCCTTATCATAGTTTACAGATACCTGTGCCTTACCGTCAGGCCTTAAGTATGGAAGTTCCCCGCTTTCACGTAATTGTGTCAGTTTATTAGTTAGCTTACGTGCCAGATCAATTGGGAACGGCATCAGTGATTCAGTTTCGTTTGTTGCAAAACCGAACATCATACCCTGATCTCCAGCTCCGGTTTCCTCTTCTCCACGGTCAACTCCCTGGTTGATGTCCTGGGACTGTGCATGGAGCTTGTTATCAACATCACATGAATGACCATCGAATTTTACTTCAGGCTTGTCATAGCCTATTTCTATGATGGTATCTCTTATAATCTTTTCAATGTCATCTTCTGATAAATCAGCACCAGATGTTATTTCCCCGAATACCATACAGAAATCTGTTGTCACACAGGTTTCACATGCAACATGGGAGTACTTGTCCTGTTCCATGTAGGCATCGAGTATTGCATCAGATATGATATCTGCAACTTTGTCAGGGTGTCCCTGGGTTACTGATTCTGATGTAAATGTTCTATAAATTTCGCTCATAAATATCAATCCATTATATAATATAGATTTATTCCGTTAATGTTATATTTTTTGGCAATACATATATAAAAAATCTTTCTTTTTATGTTGAAATGAAATTTCATATGCAAACAATCTAATTTAAAAATAAATGAATTTAAGGACTTATTTAGCCAAATAACGATGCAAGTGAGTACTTACATTCGAAAACATTTATATATGAGGTTTTTAATATAATTACATGTAAGTACAAAGACTTACAGACTGATAACATAGTTTAACGAGAAAAACATAAAAAATATAAACAGTATAGCTATAAATTAATCAACCGAAGTGATTGGGAGTTAAAAACACCATTTTCCCGCATAATCAAACTCCCAATTAACACTCCCTTTTTTTAATTCATTATGCAAATAATTTAAATATTTCATAAAACATACTTTAATTAGAATTAAACTCTTTGAAACACAAAAGATGATATAATGAATGATAAAATTAGTATTATTTTACCGATTTTCAATGTTGGAGACCACCTCAAAGGTGGAATTGACTCCCTAATCAACCAGACAATAGGAAATGAAAACCTTGAAATAATAATGGTCAATGACTGCTCAACAGACGGATCAGATAAAATAATAGATGAATATGCAGAAAAATATGATTGCTGCATTGCAATACACCACGAACAGAACAGTGGTGCGGCATACACTCCAAGAAACACCGGTATTGAAGCATGCACCGGAGACTATATCATGTTTCTTGACCCGGATGACAGATACACTCCGGACGCCTGTGAAACATTATACAATGCGGTTAAAAAGGATGATTCGCAGATAGCATTTGCAAGGTTCAGAAGAATATTCGAATACGGAGGCAAAGTCCAGAAATCCTACTCCCCATACATGGATGATCTGGAGTCAGTCTATCCGGATGAAACCTTCGAAACAGAAAACTTCATAAATGTGCCGGATTTTGTCTGGGACAATTTTTTTGAAAAGTTACTTTACGGCAAAACCTTGGAAGTGACCTACCCAAGAGACAGGCCTTTAGGAACCATAAGCGTGGACAATATCGAGCAGGAACCGGACATGCTTAAAATGCATCCTTCAGTATGGACCAAAATTTACAGACGGGATCTTATTATGGACAACAATATCAGATTCCAACCGTTCATATCAGGTGATGACCTTGCATTTGCACTTGAAACCTTCCTGAAAGCCAAAGGAATAGTATTTTTAAACAATTTCATGTGTTATGACTATTACATAAGGGATTTGCCATCAGACAAGTCAATCACCAATACAGTGAATGTGAGACTTCTTGACGATTTGATGGAATCATACATCTATGCAAGAAAATGCACAGAAGGATTTTCAAAAGAGGTTCAAAACATCAGCGTAAACCCTCACCTACTTCACTGGACATACACTTGGAAAAACTCCCCATTTACAAAAGAGGAAAACAAGCTGCTTTTAAGTAAGGTGAATAAACTCAAAAAAATTCATAAAAATGATTTAAAAACAAAATGGATGCTTTCAAGCATGACCACCGCACTTGAAACAAAAATCACTCTCTCAAAGGAGTGAACCTTCATCCTTTTTATTTAAAAAATCATTTCGATACTTCATTATCTTTTAATCATGAAAAGATAGTTTGATTTATTCTTCTTTAGTTAACATTTTAATCTTTTTTTCCAACTCCTCAATCTGTTTGGACTTTTCATCGATTTTAGCTTCAAAAACCTTGCGCTGTTTCTCATTCTCAGCCTCTAAAACCCTACGCTGTCTCTCATTCTCAGCTTTTAAAATAGAATTTTTGGTTTTTAACTCATCAATACTAAATTGTTCAACTTCATATCCGGTCACGTGATCAACTCTTGATTCATGTATTGCCATAGTTATCATTATTAAAAACTCCTCAATTTTTTCGTCATTCCCTCGGAAATGATATTTTATTGCTAGTTTAAGTGCTAAATGCAAATCCATTTGATGATTGAATCTGATTTTTTCAATTGTTGCAAAAAGATGAGCAATTTTACTTATAACATCTTGAGCATACGGTTTTTTAGCAAAGATTATACAAAAAATAAGATTTATATAATCAGCATTTGATAACTCTTCTTTAGTATAATCTTTTTGCTTGATTTTATTTAAGATTTCGTATACTTTCTGCATGTTAAAAATTCTAAAATATATTCTAAAAGAGAACCCTTCAATATCATAATCTTCAAATTCCTTGCCATAATCATAATTTGTTACAACAATAGGATAACAAAGTTTTTTGTGAAGAATTGTAGTGTTTAAACAATAATCAAATATTTTTTTAACTTTATCAAAATCTAACTTATTTGATTGATGTTCCACATCAACAATTGAATTACGTTGAACTAAATCACCATCAGGAGCTACTGACTCAGTATGATCCATTTGCAATATACCATCATCAACAACAATTACAGCAGTATCTTCAATCTTTTTAAATATTCCTGGAAGTTCCAATAACTCATGAACTGTTTTAGGATAGTTTCTTGCATTAAATCTGAAAAGAAAATCAAATAATTGATTATTAATATCCTCCTTTTTTAATTCATTGACAATTTTTAAAATTTTGTGCATATTATATTTTGAATTATACTGATAATTCGAATTGAATTTTGAAATGTCCATATACACACCTCATAATTTATTTTGCTTCTGTGTTGTATCGTCCAAAATAGGACAACATTCAAATAATGTAAAATATTTTAACAAATGAATATTTTGATTTTGAATTTAACAGAGCCATTAATCAAATTAATGTATAAACTTTATTCTATTTAAATAAAACTGTTTGTATGAAGTTAAAAAATTGTTCTGACTATGTAAAATTGCTTTGAATGAAACATACTATTTAAATCTTTCTAAAAAAAAAATTTAAGTTAAAATCAACTAAAAAATCAAAAACCAACGAATATAAAAGATTTAATTGTAAAAAAATTTATAAAATCTTAAAATAATATTTCATGAATTTTCAAGTAAAAATAGAATTATTTAAAAGCAAATTATTAAAAAAGTTATACAAAAAAGTATAAAAAAGAAATATTTTTAGATAGAATATATTCAAACTTCCTCCAATGAGACATTAACGATTTGAAATTCAAATTCCTCGGGAGGAAAACCCCAATCATTTGAGATTACTTTCTCATAGACTCTTGGAGATTCCATATACCTGACTTCAAATTTGAATGTTAGGAATTTCCTTGAAATGCTCAAGCTTGATTTGATTTCAAGATTCTTTAAGTTTTGAGGAAGTATTTTAATTTTTTTGGAAAAATTGATTAAATCAATTCCGACAGGCCTGTGATTCTTGTCAAAATCAATCATAACCCCCTCATCAAAGACTATTGTCATTGAAAATTCAAAATCATCAGGATTGTGTATGTTCATCAAATCAAATGCAACATCATATAATCTTTCAAGCTTAACCGTTTTCATTTTTTAACCTCCAAAAATGCAGATATAAGGATGACCGAATGTAAATTGAACATGGTCAGGATAACACTCAGCACATCATCACCTTCAAGTGCATATCTTAATTTCCATGTCAAATTGGAGCTTTCAAACTCTTCAATATCAACTGGACATGTGAATTCCAATGCATCGGTTACAACAGTCTCATCAATGCATCTGTCCCCTATTTTTTCAAGGAAATGTTCAGTGTATATTATCCTCATAGGATCCTCTTTGAGATCAGGTAAAATTTTTTTTAAATGTTCAATGTCATGAAGCATAACTACTCACATCCCATATTTTTTTCATAAATACTACTTGTAATCAATTATAAATAAATTTAACTGATGTTAAATATCAATATTGCTTTTTAAATGTAAATTTATGGTTTAAAATCAATTTAACGATATTATATTAATTTTTAGTGTTGAATGAAATATTTTCTGAATCTGAAAAATTGACCTCAATTTGTAAAATTGAACCCGTATTGAAAAATTTACCTGAAAAAAACATCATATATAAGTTTATATTGTTTAAATCGAATATAATACCATTTATATGTAAAATTAGAAATATTTAATAAATAACTACTGGGAAGTGCTACTTATGACCAGTTTTTCAGAAGACAAAATTTTTAAAAATATTAATGAAGAAGATGTAAAAATAATATTGGATATAATAGATGTTCATAGCGTTAAAGTTAAGATTTGGACAAAAGAGCTAAGATTATTCGATCCAAAAGATTATGTTCCGGATATCATCCTAGAATTAGATAATGAAAATATGATTTTAGAGTTACAGAGCACTCCAGTTGATGAATCCTTTTCAAAAAGAGGATTGACCTATGTTGCAATTGGAAATCGTGTAAAAGAAAACGACAAAGAGATGAATTTAATTGTATTGAGTACTGCTGAAGAATCAAAAGTTGTTGAATACAAATTTAGCAAAGACAGTGTTTTTACATACCGTATTGTTAATTTAAAAGATTTGAATGCAGATACAATCATAAATATTGTCGAAGCAAAAATCAGAAACGGATTAGAAATTGAAGCTAAGGAATTAGTTTTGTATGCATTAGTTCCATTGATTAAAAGTCAAAATATGGAAAAATATATTAAAAGAGTTGTACATAACTTATTACAAGTAAGTAATGTGCCCGAATCTGTTAAAAATCTATCATACGGTATTGAATGGTTGATTGTCGATAAATTTATAGTGGATGAAGAAAGCAGAAATATATTATGCGATGTTTTAGGTGATAGAATGACATTAATTTACGAATACGGTGACAGAAGAGAAAAAAAAGGGATGAAAGAAGGGATGAAAGAAGGGATGAAAGAAATAATAAAAAACCTCCTAAAATCCGGAGACACCCTCACTGAAATCTCCGAAAAAACCGGAAAAAGCATTAAAGAACTTGAAGAAATACTTAAAGACTAAACTTAATATGCAACAATTAACCAATTATTAAATAGGAGAATTAATATGAAATATGATTATTTAATTGTTGGTTCAGGTTTATTCGGTTCCATAATTGCATATGAAATGACAAAAATCGGAAAAAAATGTCTTGTAATTGAAAAACGTGACCATATAGGTGGTAACGTTTACACTGAAAATGTAGAAAATATCAATGTTCACAAATACGGTGCACACATTTTCCATACAAACAACAGAGAAGTTTGGGAATACATAAACCAGTTTGCAGACTTCAACAGATACACCAACTCACCGGTGGCAAACTACAAGGGAGAACTATACAACCTGCCATTTAACATGAACACATTCTATCAGATGTGGGGCGTAAGGACACCTGATGAGGCAAGGGCCAAAATCGATGAGCAGAAATCACAGTACCATATTGAAAACCCCCAGAACCTGGAGGAGCAGGCAATATCACTTATCGGAAAAGATATCTATGAGAAACTGATTAAGGGATACACAGAAAAGCAATGGGGAAGAGCTTGCAGGGACCTGCCGGCATTCATCATCAAGAGATTGCCTGTAAGATACACTTTCGACAACAACTACTTCAACGACATGTATCAGGGAATACCGATCGGCGGATACACCAGAATCATTGAAAAGATGCTTGAGGGCATTGAAGTCAAATTGAATACTGACTTTTTCGATGACCGGGAAAAATGGCTTGAAATGGCCGATAAGATTATCTTTACCGGAATGATTGACCAGTACTTCGACTACTGCTACGGCGAGCTTGAATACAGGGGCCTTGACTTTGAGTTTGAAACATTGGATATGGAAAACTATCAGGGAAACGCTGTAATCAACTATACCGATGCCGAAACACCTTTCACACGCATAATCGAGCACAAGCACTTTGAAGGATCCGACTCTCCAAAGACCATCATAACAAGAGAGTATCCAAAAACATGGTCCAAAGGCGAAGAGGCATATTATCCTATGAATGACGATGTGAATTCCGAATTATTCAAAAAATATCAGGAATTGGCCGAAAAGGAAGGTAACGTAATCTTTGGAGGCAGACTTGGAATGTATCAGTACTTCGACATGTGGCAGGTAATTGATGAGGCATTGAAGCTTGCTAGAAAACTGGATTAGTTGTAAATACAACTAATCTAGTAAGGATAATGCCCTTCAGTTTCCTTTTTGGTAATCAGCCATGTTTTCAACATATCATCATTCAATACATATCCTTCATCAGTATATTTGATGATGCCCTTCATGCTCAATGAATCAAGATATTTAATCAAGGTTGTTTTGGAAAAACTCATTAAATCTTGTAAATCTTTTAAAAACAAACAATCATTTTCCACAAAGGCGATTGCTAGATTTTTTTCGGCTTCATTCAAATTGCCCCATACATACAACCACATGATAACGATTTGATCCATTTGCATGATGAATGTTTTCTTAACCATTTCTGAATCATACACGATACCTGGATTCAAAACATTACAAAATGAATTAATATAAGCAGGTATACCCTTAGTACATTTGAAAAATCTATCAAAACCATCGTCACTAAATTTAATACCACCAGATTTATCATTAATATAATTCAAGGTCTCTTCTTTTGAAAAAGGACCGATGTCAATTTGAATCATACGCCCTCCAAATGCTCCCATAGGCCCATTTATCATTTGAATGACATCAGCAGTTTTAGAAACTGAACCAGCAAATATATAACAGACATTAAATTGTTTTTGAACATAACTTCTAAATAACCAAAAGAATGCATCAGGATTTTTAACATGTTTTAATTGTTGAAATTCATCAATAACTATGATTATTCCTTTAACATCAGGATATGAATCAACAATATACTGTGGAAGCTCCATAACAAATTTACTTAGTTTTTGATAATTATCTTTTATTTTAGGAATGGGAATTTTTAAAACACTTTTAGCATCGTAAAAACTAATATTTTTAATTTTTAACTGAGAAAATAATTTCAAAACATTTTCCATTATTATATCATCACCTGAGATTAAATTGATCAATTTATACAGCAGTTCTTTTAAAACAATACATTCATTAATATTTCCCCTACACTGAGCATATATCTCCGCAACATCAATATAAACGGTCAACATATCCTCTTTTTGGTCATTTAATATCTTTTTTAAAAGAAATGTTTTACCAACTCCACGTTGGCCAGTAATCAACAACTGTGAAGACAAATCATCATATAAACCACTTATTTGAAACAGAATCTTTTTATATCTTTATTTCTATTATAAAAATATTTATCAATGTCTTTTGGAATATTTAATGGCATCATAACTATCACAACCTAATATACTAAGATATACATACTATATATAATATAAATTTACTGGTCAACAAATTTAGACCAAGTCCAAATCACTTTGAAAAATTAATAATAAAAGATAAGTAGACCAAGTCTAAATAATTAGACCAATTCCAACAGATTATCAAAACGAAAAATGAAAACAAAATAGACCCAGTCCAAACAACTGGACCAAAAAACAGTGAAAATTATTCCTTTTTTAAAGTAACCTTTTCATCATAGAAACGGTAAAAGTCAGCGCAAAAGTCACAGATGGGAAATTTGCCGTTACGGTAGTATCCAAGTTCGGCCTTGTTCATGTCAAACTCTTTACCGCAGATGAAACAGGTTTCGATTTTTTCTTCTGCCATGTTAAGACCTTAAAAAAAAGAAAATGGTTAGGTTAAACGAGTTTAACCTATATTGTATTTTTGCAAGAGTAAAATCTCTTCAGTAGAAACTTTACCACCTTGTTTGAATTTCTCAAAGATTTCTTCAGCTCTTTGTTTTTCTTCACGATTTTTGTTAGCACCAGATGATCCTTTTTTATCGGATTTTCTGCGTTTAGGTTTGTTTGAACCTAATTTTTTGTTGATTACGTGAATATCACTTAAGATTGCTTTGAATTCTTCATGTTTTGCAGCAGCATCTCTGCGTGCTTGGATGAATTTTTTATGTGCTTCATCAGCTGCAGTTCTGATATCATCAGTTTTTCTGAAGTATTTAAGCATTTCTTCGTGAGCTGCTTGAGCTTTTTCTGAAAGTTCGATAACTTTTTCGTGTTCTTCTTCAGATTTTTTCCTGAGCTCGTCTGCTTCAGCTTTAATTGATTCATCTTCATGAATTTCCATTAATTGTTTTCTTAAGTCGTTAGCATTTTTAACAAGCTGATTTTCTTTTTTAATATCGAGTACACGAGTTTCAATGATTTTATCAATCTTTTTGATTTCGTTTTCGATTTTTACTTTGTTACGTTTTCCGGAATTCCATTCAAGATTTTTGATTTTAGCATTTGCTTCATTACGAGCTTTTTTAGCAGCTTCAACTTCTTTGTTGATTTCATTACGCTCGTTTCTGAATTCAATAGCTTTATTTAAGTTTTCTTTTAATGATGCGTTTAATTCATCACGTATTTTACGTTGTTCTTTAGCTATTTTGTTGAATTCTTCCCTTTCATCAGCAACTTTGGAGATTTCAGCTTCTTTTTCATCTTTTTGTTTTCTTACACCTTCCATGGTGTCAGCGAGAACAAATTCAGCTTTTTCTTCTTCAGCTTCCTCTTCAGATTCTTCTTCAGCTTCTTGAACTTCTTCTTCAACGTCAGCTTCTTCTTCAGCTTCTTGAGCTTCTACTTCTTCGACAGTCTCTTCTTCAGCATCATCAGTGGTTAATTGATTAAGGATTTCATCTAAGACTTTTGTCAAGTCTTTTTCTTCTACTACTACATCAGCAATTTCTTTTACGGAGTCTTTTGCATTGAATGCAATTCCGCAACCTGCTGATTCGATCATGGAAATGTCGTTAGCGCCATCTCCAACAGCAACTACATCTTCAAGTGCAATTCCTGCTTCTTCGACATGGTCTTTTAAAACGTCCAATTTGGATCCGGTTACTAAAGGACCAGTCACTTCGCCAGTTAATTTACCTTCTTCGACTGTGAAACTATTAGTGTAAACACTGTCTACACCGAGTTTTTCTTTAATTTCATCAGCTACTACATCAAAACTACCACTAATAATAGCTACATCAATATCTTTTTCTTTCAGTCCATTGATGGTGTCTTCTGCTCCAGGCATTAATGGAAGTTCACTAGCAACTTTTTGGATTTCTTCGATTGAAGTTCCTTCAAGAAGTTGAACTCTGTCTTTAATAGAGGTTTCAAAGTCAATTTCACCTTGCATAGCTTTTTCAGTAATTTCAGCTATTTCTTCTTCAACATTTGCTAATTTTCCTATCTCATCTATTGCTTCACCATCAATAATAACATTATCTAAGTCAAATACTACAAGTTTAATCAATAATACCACCAATTATATTAAATCTAGCTCACTTAATCTATCGTAAGCTCTTTCGACACCTAATTTAGCGTCGCTTTTGGTTTTAGCACCAGTACAAACGACCTTACCAGAACCAAATAATAATAATACCACTTTAGGGTCAGATAATCTGTACACTAAACCTGGGAATTGTTCAGGTTCGTATTCAGTGTCTTCCAGTTCTAAAGCTACTGCTTCTAAGTTTAATGTGGATTCTAAATTTGCAGAAGCCACGATGTTTTGAATTTTAATATCAAATTCATGAGGAATTTCAGTGTCGATAGTCCTCATTAAATCTACAGTTTTCTTGATTGCCAGTTTGGAATCATCTATAGATTTTGCTCCAGTACAAACAAGCTTACCAGAGCTAAAAATTAATGCTGCTGTTTTAGGATCTTTCAGTTTAAAAACTAATCCCGGAAACTGTTCACGATTAAAATTAACCCCTTCTAAAGCTTCGGACACTTCGGTTAAGACGATGTCCTTTCCAATGCTTGCAGAAGCAACAATGTTTTCAATTTTAATATCAACATCGGTCAATTTAAAACCTCCAATTCATTTTTAAAAGTAGTAAGTAAAATTTAAGAAAACAAAAAATTAAGTTAAATTTTTACTAATAAAATATTTAATTTAAATAGTATATAAATGTAGTGATTATTTAAAATTTTGAGGAAATTTTTAAAATTTATAAGAATAATAAATTTCTGATATAAAAAGCGGTTTATAAATAAAATTAAAAATCATGTATTGAAAAAACATGTTTATAAATGTTGCCCTTTTTAAGCATTTGCAATCGAAAATCAGATAAGCATGTTTGCTTATAAATGATTTAAAAAAATCTGAAATAAAAATTGCTCTGGCTTTGTAAAATTGCCCTGAGAGTGTAAAATTGTTGCCGTTTAAAACCAATCGATTTATATATGACCTATTACAAATGATAAACCAACACCACAGGCGAAATCAATAAAAATTAAAATAGTGATTTTCATGAGTGAAATAAACAATCTCGCATATTTTTTAAATTCAATAAAGAAAACATTGCCATTTGAAAATACAGAGGATTTTAAAAAAAAGATTGATGAATCAAAAGACTTTAGAATCAGGGTTCAAAAGCTCGTGTATCTGTCAAAATTTTTCGGATGGGACAATTCATATCATTTCAATTTTCATGAGAATGGTCCCTACTCATGTCAGCTTAGCGAAGATTACCACAGCATTGATTCATTTGATAATCTCAATAATAACATAGAGTTAGATAAAAATTTCAATGAATTTATATATAACAAAAATCAGGAATTTCTGGAAGCAAGCTCAACTATCCTATATTATTTGAACAAAGTGAACCTTAAAAAAATCAGCAAAAACAAATTAACAGCAATTTTAAAATATTTAAAACCACACATTCCTAAAAATATTATTGAAAAGTCATATGATGCCATATATAAATATAAATTGCAAATCCATGATTTTTCAAATCATGAGATAAAACTTAAAAAGGAGATAGTTTTTGATAAAATTTATGGTTTGATGAATATATTCAAAAATTTTGAATTATGCAGTAACCAAACATTAATTTTAGGATCTTTGGATTATTCTAGATTGGCTTTAAAACGAGAAAATCTAAAAAAACATGAAAAAAATGAATTATTAAGGAGAATTTATGATTATAGTGATTATATTGAAAAATATTATTTCAATAACTATTCACTTTCAAAAAACTTCACTTATTGTGATTTAAGACAAATCGATGAAAAATTTGATGAATTACAGAATTATATTGCTGATTTGGGAATTCTACCTCGCCTTTATGATGAGGATGTTGACCTGAATATTTTTTGCGAATAAGAGGTGAGGTATGAAAAATCTTCTAGAATTTGAAAAGGTCATCTACGATTCGATGATTATAATATATTACTGCTTCAAAATCAAAAATCATAATATAATAGAATTTAGCGAAAAAGCCCAGACTGTAAAGAGTTTTTAAAAAAGAAAAATAGATTAAATCCCATTCCTTCTTTTGAAGACCTTGGACTGATGACATTTTCAAAAGACAAAAAATGTCCAATAATTTCTAACGATAATGATTTTACATTTTTTGCAGACGAATTATACGAATGTAAATTAACAGAAAAAATATTCAATTTCAATGATTTAGATATCTATAACAACTAACCACACCATACATATTATCATGATTGAAGTTGAAGTTAAATCAAGAATCCCAAGCTTTAGGCAAATGGAAGAGAAACTTGAAAATCTAGGATGTGTTAAAACCAAAGAGGAATTTCAGGAAGACATTTATTTTGCAAGCCCCATTGTGGATTTTGCAAAAACCGATGAGGCCTTAAGAATCAGAACAACCAACAACGACACTTTCATAACCTACAAGGGTCCGAAGTTGAATGATAAGGCAAAGACCAGAAAGGAAGTTGAAATGACTATTGAAAGTGGCGAAAAGGCCCGTGACATCTTTGAGGAGGTGGGCTTTAAGGCCGCAAGAATCGTCAGAAAAAACCGCAAGTACTACTCCTATGAAAATTTTGAAATCTCACTGGATGACGTTGAAGGCCTTCCGCCATATATGGAAATAGAGATTGCACTTGATGATGGTGAGGACTACTCCATGGCGCAGGATATGATATTTGAACTGTTTGGCAAATTGGGCATCACCGAGGGCTTTGAGAGAACATCATATATGGAACTTTTAGAAAACTTAAATAGTGACTAGCAACTAATATAATATATTAAAATTTTTAAGAAGTGATATTTTTGCAGTATTTTATAAGTCATTACAATAAAGAATATGAATTGAATTTTCCGGATGACCTGCTCATCTATGATACAACACTTAGAGACGGAGAACAGACCCCCGGAGTCTGTTTCAGCCCAGAGGAAAAACTGGAAATAGCCAAAAAGCTTGACCAGTTCAAGATTCATCAAATCGAGGCGGGTTTTCCCATAGTCTCACAAAGGGAAAAGCAAACCGTAAAAACAATTGCCTCAGAAGGACTTGATGCGGATATCCTTGCGCTTACAAGAACAAAACCTGAAGACATCGATGCTGCACTTGACTGTGACGTTGACGGGATCATCACATTTGTGGGAACCTCAGACATTCACCTCGACCACAAGATGCACATCACAAGGCAGGACGCAATAAACCTCTGCGAGTCAGCTGTGGAGTATGCAAAAGACCACGGACTTTATGTTGCATTTTCAGCCGAGGATGCAACCCGTACAGACATCGAGTTTTTAAAACGCATTTACGGAAAGGCTCAGGAGTGCGGAGCCGACAGGGTTCATATAGCAGACACCACCGGTGCAATCACCCCTCAGGGTATCGATTACATGGTAAGGGAGCTTGTAAAGGACCTTGACGTTATGCTTGCGCTTCACTGTCACAACGATTTCGGTCTTGCAGTCATCAACTCAATTACAGGAGTGCTTGCAGGGGCAAAAGGTATTTCAACAACCGTGAACGGTATCGGTGAAAGGGCAGGTAACGCTTCACTTGAAGAGCTCATTATGGCAATAAAAATCCTATACGGTAAGGATTACGGATTCAAGACCAAATACATAAAGGAACTCTCAGATCTTGTATCAGACGCAAGCGGACTTCCTATTCCATACAACAAGCCTGTTGTGGGAAACAATGTCTTCAGGCACGAGTCCGGAATCCATGTTGATGCAGTCATTGAAGAGCCTTTATGCTATGAGCCTTACCTTCCAAGCCTTGTTGGTCAAAAACGCCAGCTGGTTCTTGGTAAGCATTCAGGATGCCGTGCAGTCAGGGCAAAACTCAACGAATGCGAACTTGAAGTCAGCGATGATGAACTTATTGAAATCGTAAGACAGGTTAAAAAGCAAAGGGAAGAAGGAAAATACATTAACGATCAGGTATTCAGGGAAATCGTTAAAAACACAAAAAAATAGGTAATCAAAATGAACATTACTGAAAAGATATTATCCTCAAAGGCAGGTCATGAGGTAACACCGGGCGAAATTATAGAAATCCCGGTTGACCTGGCGATGTCACATGACGGAACATCCCCTCCCGCAATCAAGACATTTGAGAAAATCACCGACAGAGTATGGGACAGCGAAAAGATTGCAATAATCTTTGATCACAACGTGCCTGCAAACACAATAGGCTCAGCGGAATTCCAAAAGGTCTGCAGAAACTTCATTAAAGAGCAAAATATCACTAAAAATTTCATTCACGGAGAGGGAATCTGCCACCAGGTGGTTCCTGAAATGGGCCTTGTGGAACCTGGTATGGTGGTTGTCGGTGCAGATTCACACACATGCACATATGGCGCATTCGGCGCATTTTCAACAGGTATGGGTGCAACCGACCTTGCAATGGTTTGGGCAACAGGAAAAACATGGTTCATGGTACCTGAAGCAATAAAAATGAACATTACAGGTGAATTAAACGAGTATATTGCACCTAAGGACATCATTCTCAACATTATCGGAAGCATCGGAATAGCCGGAGCAACCTACAAGACTGCAGAGTTCTGCGGAGAGACTATTGAAAATATGGGCGTTGAAGGGCGTGCAACCATGTGCAACATGGCAATTGAAATGGGCGCCAAAAACGGAATCATGGAGCCAAACAGGGAAGTTATTGATTATATCTGCCAAAGGACAGGCAAAAGCGAATCAGATTTAAATATTGTAAAATCAGACAGCGATGCTGTCTACTCACAGGAGCTTGACTTCGACATCACCGACATGGAGCCTCAAATAGCATGTCCGAATGATGTCGACAACGTAAAGGGAATCTCAAAAATTGAAGGAACCTCAATCGACCAGTGCCTGATAGGCTCATGCACCAACGGAAGGCTGTCAGATTTAAGGGACGCTGCTGGAATCCTTGAAGGAAACAAAATTGACGACAGCATCAGACTGCTCATTCTTCCGGCCTCAAGGGAAATCTACCAGCAGGCAATTCATGAAGGCTACATTGACACATTCATAAATGCAGGAGCAATCATCTGCAATCCCGGCTGCGGACCATGTCTTGGAGGGCATATGGGAGTCTTGAGCGAAGGAGAATCCTGCATTTCAACAACAAACCGTAATTTCAAGGGAAGAATGGGAGATCCAAAATCATCAGTATACTTATCCAACTCCAAAGTGGTTGCTGCATCAGCAATAACCGGAGTTATTACCAATCCAAAAGATTTATAAGGTGAATATTAATGGCAATGGATAAAAACGAAGCAAACAGAAGTCTTATTGATAAGATTACCAAACTGGAACAGGACTACGGCGAAGAATTCTCAAATACACAGAAAATACTTTTGACAACAGATGGCTCCATTACAGCCATTTTAGATGTGCTTTTCGGAAAGATTACACTGACCACACTGGAACAGCATTTCGGAGAAGCGGAAAAACAGCATACAGAATTGATAAATGTAAGCGAAGGCGATGCGATAAACTTCAGGGAAGTCATAATGCACAGAAAAGGAAAACCTCTAATCTATGCAATCTCACACATTCCACTGGAGCGATGCAACGAGGATGTATGTGCAGACCTTGTAAGGGCAGACATTCCAATCGGAAGAATTTTAAAGAATTACCACATCGAATCAAGGCGTGAGATAAACAATATCTTCATTGAAAAGCCTAACGACAGGCTGAAGGAAATTTTCAAAACCGACGAGGATATGCTGGCACGTGACTATGTCATTATACATGACGATGAGATACTGATGTGGATTAAGGAAGTGTTTCCAAAAAGTTATTTCAGGTGAATTTAAATGGGTGTTAAGCTAAAGGATATAGTTGAACCGGAATCAATAGATTTCAAGGATTTGGAAGGAAGAGTGGTATCAATTGATGCATTCAATACATTATACCAGTTCCTCTCAACAATAAGGCAGCGTGACGGAAGACCATTAACTGATGAGAACGGCAATGTGACATCACACTTAAGCGGAATATTGTACCGTAACTCCTCAATGGTTGAAAAGGGCATAAAACCCATCTATATCTTTGACGGCAAGGCACCCGAACTTAAAAGTGAAACCCAGGCAAAAAGAAGAGAAATAAGACAGGAAGCTGAAAAGATTTACAAGGAGGCCCTTAAGGAAGGCGACACCGAGAAGGCAAGGAAATATGCAATGAGATCATCCAAACTATCTCCGGAAATCATTGAATCATCCAAAAAGCTTCTGACATATATGGGAATACCTTATGTTGAAGCAAAAGGTGAAGGTGAGGCCCAGGCGGCATATCTTGTGGCAAACGGTGATGCATATGCAGTTGCTTCACAGGATTATGATTGCCTGCTGTTTGGAGCAAAAAGGGTTGTGAGAAACCTTGCGGTTTCATCAAACCTTAAAAACCTTGAATACTATCAGCTGGACAGGGTGCTGAGTCAGCTGAACATCACCCGTGAGCAGCTGGTGGATATGGGAATACTGATTGGAACAGATTTCTGTGACGGCCTTAAGGGAGTCGGTGCAAAAACAGCCCTTAAGCTGGCGCATAACGGAAAACTTCGGGAAAAACTGGATGAGCTTCAAAAGGAATCCTCACATGACATCACAGAAGTTCGCGATATCTTTTTAAAGCATAATGTCAACACCGACTATAAGATAAAATGGGAAAAGCCTCAAAGCGATAAGATAATTGAATTTTTATGTTACGAGCATGGCTTTTCAGAAGACCGTGTGGCAAAGGCATCATCCAAGCTCAAGAACCTGAGCTCATCACAGGGAAGCCTTGATGCATGGTTCTGAATTAAACTATAAATACTACTTAAAAAATAATAATAATTGGATTCGAAAATCTTATTGACTATGCAATCTCCACCACACACCCCAGATTGCATAAACACAAAATGGCAGCTGTCAAGGATGGTAAAAGCCGTTTTATTTATTCGATAATGATTTGAATCTACGGTGTTGATGGTTTCTCACCACCACAAACCCGGAAACCATCAATACTAATAAGGCGGGAAATCTTTCCCAAATACTTTTTCTGCATATTTTATGGCCAGGTTAACTTGATCCCTATAGTTTTTAAGCATTTCCTCTTCAAAGTATTGTCTTGAAGGTGCCCTTAAAATTAGCTTAAGCAGGTCTTCATATGTCTGGATGGCCAAATCCTTATTGAAACCGTACTGTTTGATGATTTCAGGTGTCAGCTTTTCAAGGCATGGAAATTCCAAAGTCTTGCACACCGTATCTGTTGAAAAATAAGTCATTCTGATAAGCGGAGAAACCGATGATACCAGCACATGATTTCCCAGTTTGATCAGTGGAGGAATGCCTGTCCTGACATACCTGTCCATTGAGGTTAGCTTTTCATAGTTTTTAAGGTCAAAACAGTGCAGTTCCGTGTAAAAGTCAGGTTCAAAGTATTCTATCAAATCCAGAATCTTCTTGCCCGTTTCGGATTCGTAATACTCCTTTTTTATTGTTGAAATGTATGGTGTCCTGTCAAAGTTGTAAAAATAGAATTGGCCGGAAGACAAGTCTTCCTCTCTGATTCTTTTAAAAAACCTAAGAGAGGTCAAACCTTCGTTTCCGTGCACTCCACCGACAAAGAGTTTGGTCGGTCCCTCGCCGTTGTCGATGTATCTGAAATAAGACATAAAAAAATAAGATGAAGGAAATCTATGTTCCTTCCTGCCAGTTTGCCATGTAGGCTTTTTGTTTATCTGTTAATGAATCGATTTCTATTCCCATGGCTTTAAGTTTCATGCTTGCCACAGTGTAGTCGATTTCATCAGGTGCCTTGGTTACGCCAACAGGCAAATCGTTTTCCAGTATATGTTTGGCTGAAAGGGCCTGTACAGCAAAACTCATATCCATGATTTCTGCAGGGTGTCCCTGTCCACGTGCTGCTGAAAGGTTTACCAAACGGCCGTCTGCTAAAAGATAGATTTTACGTCCGTCTTTTGTGGTGAACTCTTCAATACTTTCACGTACCTCTTTTACTTCAGTTGAGATAGCCTCAAGGTCAGGTCTGTTGATTTCCACATTGAAGTGTCCGGAGTTTGCAAGCATGCATCCGTCCTTCA
>NZ_CAMJUE010000025.1 GCF_946408925.1 uncultured Methanobrevibacter sp. | reverse complement strand
CACTGGCCTTACCATCAACTAAAGCAATAACCTCACCGTTAACATCAACACTACCGGTTGCATCAGAATCTAATTCAACAGTAACATCCAAATCACTGCCTTCAACAGCCTCACCAGCAGCAATGACAATAACAGGAGTCAATTTAGAAACAGTAAATGAAGTAGTATTTTCAACTGGATTATAGTTTTCATTTCCTTCAAATTTAGCAGTAACATTATGTACACCAGCACTTAAATATGAAATATTTAGACTGCCTTTACCGTTTGTTACAGTTACAGTGTAGCTAACAACACCGTCAACAATAACTACTACTTCACCATTGATTGCTTCATCCATTTCAATATTGACAACAGCAGTTTCACCGAAATTGATGTTTTCTACTGTAACTTTTAAGTCAGAATCAGCAGGAACAGAAGCAGCTTTAACAGTGAAGTCATTTTGATAGAAGTCCCAGTCACCGAAAACTGTTTCTTCACCGTGTCCATACATTACCCAAATATGAGTACCTTCATCTAAAACGCCCAAATCAATTGCAACAGGTCCTTTACCGATAATATTATCTAAAGATTCTTTTAAAGCAATATTATTATCCTTAAATATTACATATTCATCATACCAGCGTGCAAACCAATCTTCTTCGTTAGGATATATTTCTTCAGAGTCTGCGATGTTGATTGAAAGGGAATAGCCATCCCAGTTTCCTTCAGGAATATCGACGTAAAGCACTGTGTGTACGCCATCATCCTGACTGGATGAACCCATTTCAAAGCTCATGTTTCCTCTTTGTTTTAGGACTGTGAAATTGCCCCTACCTATTTCAACAGGTGCTGCATCGCCTTTAACAAGATAGACAACAGCTTCATATTCTCCAACATCCAATACTCCATATTCGTTTAAAGGATATTCATCTAACTGGCCGTCATTAAGTTTCCACAGGTTGAAAAGTTCCATTTCACCGTCATCATTTTCCTCCCAGAACAATGTGGTTCCGTTGAATGCCAATTCGCCATTTAAATAGACAAGGATTCTGTTTGATTCGTTGAGCACATTGTCACCTAATTGGAAAGTAATCAGGAATGGCTGACCGTTTTTGTATATACGTTCAGTGATAATTTCAACACCCGCATAATCCGGATCGAGGTTACATGTAATGTTTGCATTAAATACTTCAGTGTAATCTGGACTGAAATATTCCTCAGCATATGTGCCATCATAATATTCGCCTATTGTTGAATGATCATCCAAACCTCCAGGAACACTTGGATAGTGAACGATTCTGATATTGTAAGTGCCTGATTGTGAAATGCCCAAATCGGCCAAGGTTATATAAATTTCAGAAGCTCCTTGATTATAACTTGTCAAACGGAAGAGTTCAAGTTCATCTCCCCAGTAGCTTCTGACATGATTGAAAAATGCAGTTTCGTTAGGATAAATACCATTTACTGTAGGATAATTATTATTCATATAATCATTGTCATCTTCCAAATTCACCATATTTTTCCATGTATTGAAACTTACATTTCCTAAATTCTCAACTTTTGTTCCGTTTACATATACAATGAAGTATCCTCCACCGTATTCAATATAGATTGATTGTCTGTTTGTTTCTGTCCAGAGATGTATTGCAGTATCGGATTCATGTAATATCAAATCTTCATCTGCTTCAAAGTGAACCTGATTAGTTATATCTTCGGTTAAAACAATTTTATAGAGATAGTCATCAAATCTGATACGTTTTTGTATTAATGAATTACCTCCATAATTAAAGCTAACCAGCAGGTCTTTGCCTTCAGTAAGATAATCCATAATTTCATCCAATGTGATATAGTATGTGTAACCTACACTTCCATAATCATATTCTTTTACACATTCGGATATTGATTTTGAAAATATTTCGTTTGTACCGTCATTAACAGTGACTGTTCCTTCAGTTATACCAAGTGCATTGGATATTGTTACAATTACAAAGTTTCCATTGAAATTAGGACCCATCAGTTCAGGATCATTTGTAGTTCCGGTAGTCAGGTTACCTCTGAATACTTCAAATTCCAAACGTTGAGAATCATAATCATCATGCCCGATAAAGTACTTACCATTATCTTCAAGAATTAAAACCCATTCATTGTCTTCACCAATAGCTGATTCACTATTATTAGTATGTATAGCTTCAACAGTAAAAGTTAACATGTCTTTATCATTTAAATCTGATAAATCCACTGCAATAGGATAATGATTATTCACATTCAAGTCGGACAAATCAGAAATTCTTATAGTTTTAATGAGTTCTCCGTTTAATTTGACATAAACTGCTGCATTTACATCTGAATATTCATCTGTATCCGGAATGTATAACTTAGCAACAACAACATCTGAAGTTTTGTTAAATTCCATGTCTCCGTCATTATTTATAGTAACGAATGCAAACTCAATCTGTTCCTCATACCAGTCCTCTTCATGTTCGCTTTCACCACCAACATGACTTATTTTATAGCGATATGTTTCATTACCAGATGCATTTGTAATTGTCAAAGTGAAAATTCTAAATGCACCGTCAGCTTCAAATCCTAAATCGCTTAAAGCCCATACTTTCCAGTTTCCATAATCTTCAGAGGTGATTTCATAAGTTTCTTCATTGATTTGTTCCCAATCACCATTTTCAATTTCTTTTTCTGTAATAATTGTTACAGTACCTTCAGCATTTTGAGGAACATATAATCTCATGGTGTCGGTAGTATATTGAATCATTGCTCTGAAAACATCTTCATTAAATTCAGATACGCTTATTGTCTTGTTTAAAAGGATTTCAGAATATTCACCATTACCAAATTCAACTGCAATGGTGTAGTCTCCTGCTTGAGAGATTCCTAACGATTCCAAATCCCAATCATTGTATGTTCTGTCATTTTCATCATCGAATTCAACTTCCCATGACACCACTTCATCATCATTTACATATATGTGGAAAATAGCTCCTTCATAATCTCTTGGAGCATCAATTGATATTACATTGCCTTCAGCATCTGTGTAAAGAATTCCTCTTTCATCGTTTTCATCCCAAATACCAATGTAAAGTTCATCATCTTCAAAGTTTAATTCTTCAAATCTGATAGTGTTTTCACCTAAAAAAATCTTGTACTCCTTGCTTGCAACTTCATTGCCGTCTTCATCTAAAAACGCGAAAACAACAATATCCTCATCTGAAAGATTATTCCAATTAGTTAAGCTATTTGGTGAAAATGAACAGACATAATGTCCATCACTCTCCCTCCACCAGTGAGTGCCTTCTTCAAAGTTGACTGATTCCTCGAATAAAGTGTAATCTCCACTGGTTACAATTACTTTACCATCTGTAACATCACTTGGAAGATTAATCCATACAAAATCATTGTCATCATTTGCGGATAACTCATCACCAGACACATCAATACTAACATGATCTCCAGGATTGTGAGCATCCAATTCAAATCTAATAATATTCTCATTAATCACTAATTTATAGTTAGCACCATTCCATATTTCATTACCTTCCTCGTCTAAAAAAGCAAATCTGAATACAGTTCCATCATCGATATCTTCGAAAATATACCTGCCGTTATCACTTAAGGAAATATCATATATATGATCATCCCTAATATGATTAGGATTAAAATCATTTAAAGCTTTATTAAATAAAAATATATCCTCTTCAGCCACAATAGAAATATTTCCATTCATGTTCTCTGGAACAGTGAGAGCAGCTATTAAATATCCACTTAAATCTGGAGAAGAAACATCAAATCCTTGTGGATCATCATCAAGCCAAAGTTCAAAAGAGTTTTCCTCACCTTCATTTTCTCGAGGCAATACCTTAAAAACAGTACTTGCACTTCCGCAAGTTACATAATAAAATCCAACAGGCAAATTATAAAGTTCTAAAGTTGCAATACCGTTTTCATCAGTAATTAAAGAAACATTAGCAATTAAAGAAGAAGTTTGATTTGAAACAGTTATTTGAACTTCACCCTCTGGCCCATGATAAACTACAGTTGCATTTTCACCTTCATAAATATTTGAAGCAGAAATGTAATACTCTGATGAATTAGAAATTATATCCCTTTCTGAAGATTTGAGAGCGTCAATGACCCCCCCCCCCCGATTAGATACCAATTCATCATCTGAAACAGCGACAACTTCCTTCTCACTGTTTTCAGAAATTTTTTCATCATCAACAAAAGCATCAACAGACACTTCGTCGACATCTTCACTAACTGTCAGATTGTCTGATGAGACATCATCACTTGCACTGACAGCTCCAATTGTTAAAATAGCCAGAAACACCAATGTTACCAGCATCAGTTTTTTATATTTCATATGAAAAACCTCTTTTATATAATTAAGTAAAAATATATTCAAAGTGAATACAATATTATGTTTACTAAATATCTTATTTAAAAGAGTCTGTAAAATTTTTTAGACTTATTTAATTTTTATGTGTTTTTGTGTCCAGTTTTGCATTTGGAAGTCTAAAAAGGTTAGAATTCCATTTTTGGTTTTGTATAATTTCTTTATTTTTTCTGGATTTGTTTGTCTGTAGTAGTTTTCTACTTTATTTGATGTTTTTTCTATATTTTCATCATCTAAGTGTTCTACATATCTGTGAAAGTGCATGATGATGTGTTTTCTTATGAAATCTTTTAAGACGACTGGAATAGTACTGTAATTTTGTAAATATTGTTTAAATTGATTTATTGCTTCTTGTTTTGAATCTTGTCTGAAACAATTTTTTAATTCATTTGCATTTTCGTAAATATGGTCTCTTGCTTTTCCATTTATCTTGTTTCGTCTACAGTATACTTTTAATTTATGATTTATTGTTTGGAATAAATGAAATTTGCATAATTGATGTTTTACTCCTATTTCATCTGCTACGTTACGATACATTGGAAATAAATCTGTTGTTAAGCAAATAAATGGTTTATTTGCCGTTGAATCTAGATAAATTTTTTTGTATTTTTTGGTATTCTACGACGTACGATTCGTTCTGAGACTGGAATATTGAGTATTGCATCATATAATGTTAATCTGTAGTGTCTGACTCCATTTAGCCTTAAAAATTGCTCATCATATAAATAATAGCCAGAATATTCGAATTTTTTTGTTGGTGATTGTTTCTTCGTGATTTTTGTTTGACCAATTCATGATTGTTTGGTGCGATATTCGAATTCCAAGGAATATTTCAAAGTATTTACTTATTTTACGAAGTGATTGATATCCAATTTTCATTATTCCTGGAATTTTATCCATAATCTCTTGTAAAAATTGTTTATGTTCTCCAATTAATGGATTATTTTTTATTCCAAATTTTTTTCCACATTTTTTGCACTGATACTGCTGTTCTTTAAATTCAGTGGTTTTTCCATTGATATTTTGTTTATTTTTAGTTATTGTACCTTTTTTAATAATTTTATGAGATCCACAATTGGGACAAATTGGATTATCATATTTAAAAGTGTTATTTTCATCTAAAAATAATTTTGAATTAGTATTTTCAAAATTTGGTACTTTATTTAATCTTTCTGAAATGATTTTTTCTTGATCAATTTTTTCGTCAGAAAAATCGTAAAGTTTAAGTTGTATAAAGTTTATATTACTATTGAGGACATTTAAGATTTGTTTGGTCATAAATTATTATTTGTCCTCACTTATTTAAGTAATTTACTATTTTTTAATTGTTTATTTTAAAATTAAAGAAAAATTAGAACGAATTTTAATCGAAGTAAGACTTCAAATGTAAAAAAATTAAATTTAAAAAAGCCTATAAAATTTTACAGACTCATTTAAAACACATAAAGATGAATATTTCATTAACAATAAATGAAATAGTAAATAATAAATATTTTTTTTACATTGAAAATGAAAGGAAAGATTTTACTAGAATATTTAAAAAAAACATACTTGAAAATTAGACAGTTTTAAAATAATTATCTTAGGCAATGAAAATATCTCTATATCATAGAATTTGTAGAACTATAGATGTATTCCATTTCTTTTCTGACGGTTGAGCTTTTGAAACTGTTCGTATAAAACGTATGATATAGTTCGCAACCTTATCGATTTGAACTAATAAACTCTGATAAAAAAGAATAACTGTTTGACTAGATAACTATTAAATATTGCTAATTTTAAGAGACTACATCCTGAATAGAAAAATTAATTATATTAACATGACATAAGTAATTAACAATGTTTCAATTACGAAAATTAAATTCACTATTAGTCATAATAATAATTTTAATACTTGCATATCATGCTTTATTAACAGGATTGTTACTAGCTGGATTAATTGAATACACTCCAAATACCATTGTAACCGGTGAAGTACTATTATTCTTTGTCATAGCCCATATAATTATAAGCCTATATCTATTCATCAAAGACAAGATTAAACAGCGAAAAATACATGTATATGCCAATATCAATAAGGATACGATAGTTCAGGCAATCAGTGGGATATTTATAATCATCTTTATTGTAGCGCATGTTTTATCATACATTTATCTTCCAGCATATATTCCAAATTTTAATTGGCAAATTACTCATCTAACTATCGACACACTATTCTTTATAACGTTATTCATCCATTTGCAAATAAGCATTCCACGATTATTGGTCTCATTTGGATTTTTAGTTGAAAAAAATGATTATGACAAATGCAGGAAAGTTATCAGAATCCTGTTAATTATAATATTCACATTATTGTTCCTATCAGAACTATCATATTATATTCTATGAAAGAGTTGATTTTATGGTAAAAGAAATTATAGTGATTGGTGCAGGTCTTGCAGGACTGACCTGTAGCGTAAAATCCGCCAGCAAAAATATGCACGTGAAATTATTTTCACCGGCGCATTCAGAACGATCCCAATCAGTAATGGCAATGGGCGGAATAAATGCCGCATTAAACACTAAAGGAGAAGATGACTCTGTAAATGAACATTATACAGACACCATTAATGCAGGACAACATATCAACAACCATAATGCCGTGGAAAAACTAACAAATGATGCCCCAGAAATAATCGATTGGTTAAGCAAACTTGGAACAAGTTTCACAAGAGATGACGACGGCAATGTGGATGTCAGGTACTTTGGTGGCCAAAAAAAGATGAGAACAGCTTATGCCGGTGCAAGAACAGGAAAACAGATACTAACAGCAATCAACACCGAATGCAGGAAATGGGAATATAAAGATAAAATTAAAAGATACATCGGTTGGAGATTCTTATCATTGATATTGGACGATAATAAAGTCTGTCGTGGCGTGGTTATGATTAACGAAAATACAGAGGAAATAAGAGATTTTTATGCTGATTTTGTTGTTATAGCATCCGGCGGCATGAATAAGGTTTTTGGAAAAATCAGCGGATCCCTGCACAATGACGGATTTGTAAGCGGGAAATTATTGCATCAGGGCATTGAATTAGCCAATATGGAAATGATACAGTACCATCCAACAACCATAGAAACCCCCGTTAAAAGAATGCTCATTACTGAAGCCGCCCGTGGAGAAGGCGGTAGATTATACACTTTGCGCAATGGTGAAAAATGGTATTTCATGGAAGAATGGTATCCCGAACAGGGCGCTTTAATGCCACGCGATGTTGTATCTCGAAGCATATACAGAGTATGTCATGAAGATAACATGGGAATTGATGGTGAAAATAAGGTTTATTTAGATTTAACTCACTTGGATGAAAAAACCGTCAAAACTAAGCTTGATGAGGTTTATGACGTTTGTATGAACTATCTAAATCTTGACCCTACTCGTGAGCCAATTCCAGTTTATCCGGGCGTCCATTACTTCATGGGAGGCATACGTACAGACGATGCTCATAAAACCAATATTAGGAATTTATTCGCTATTGGAGAATGCTCTTCACAGTACCACGGCGCCAACCGTCTTGGAGGAAATTCATTGCTTGGAGCCATACACGGTGGATGGGTAGTGGCTGATCAATTGGAAGAAATTTCATGTGAAAATAATAGTTCTGAAGAATATGAAATATTAAACTACGAATATGAAGCCTATGAAAATTGGAAGGAACTGCAAAAAGAAGCCAACAACATTTCATCATATGAAATTGAAGAAGAAATTGCAAATATAATGAACAGAACCATGGGGATTTACAGAACGGAAAGTGAACTAAAAGAAGGATTGAATAAACTGGATTCCCTTGAAACAATTCATGTAAACAGTCATGGGTGCTATTATGATTACATTTTATTAAAATCACTGACAGATATTGCAAAAGCAATGCTATCATCAGCATTAGCAAGGAAAGAAAGCAGAGGCGCACATCAAAGATTAGATTATCCCGAAACAAATGAGGAATACCTAAAAACAACCGTGATATCATTTGACAATGATGAATTAAAAATTACATTCAACGATACAGAGGAGAGAATGAGCTGGTAAAAATGGAGTCAATAACCGTAATTATAAAAACCTCAAAAGGCATGAAGGAATATACTTATGAAGGCAATCTCAACATTCCGGTAACTACTCTATTAGAAAGAATCAATGTGAAACATGATATTAAAATCCATTATTCGTCCAGTTGCCTTCAAGGACTGTGCGGAAGTTGTTCAATGATAATCAATGGTTTGCCAAAGCTTGCATGCAAAACATTTGTGAATGAAGAAGCAACAACCAAAAAAATGCATAAGATTACAATAGAACCCTTAAGCAAGTTTCATGTTGTAAAGGACTTGGTTGTCGATAGAACCTCAATGTTTGAAAACATTAAAAATTCCCGCCAATGGCTTGAAGAAGAATCACGTATTAATCAGGATAATCTAGAATTTGAATATGAAGCATCACAATGTTTGATGTGCGGGTGCTGTTTAGAAGCCTGTCCTAACTATACCGGCGAAGACAATTACTATGGCGCAATTTTACCTGTGACATCCTCTAAAATATCAAAACAGGAAAGTGATATGGATAAATTAAAGTTTCTCAAAGAAAATTACAGTAATCATTTTTATAATGATTGTGTGAAATCTCTTGCCTGTGAAAATGTTTGTCCAATGAATATTCAAACACAAAGAGCTATTTCAATAATGAATCGCCATTCAATTTGGAAATTCCATAAATTATTGAAAAAAATAACTGAATAAACACGAACAATTCGTATAAAACTTATAAAAAAGTTCCGATACTTACTCTTTTTCAGCGCTGAAACTCTGATGAAAAATTTGTTTTGTAGTTATTGATAACCCTTTTGAAACAAATGAAGATATTAAAATTAAATCATCAAATACTCAACATAATTCATTGTTTAATATGAATATTGCTCCCACTTCGTAAAATTGTTCTAACTTCGTAAAATTGCTTTTATTTCAAACAAAAACTATATTTAATCCTAAATTAATATAATAATAATTAATTATTCATTAATATAATTAAATAAAAGTAATGGAGGAATTTAATGACTAATAAAAGATTTTTCATAGAGTGCAATGGCATAATCGACAATTGGAAAAGTACAAATAACGGTAATTGTGAAGATAGGCTCTCTTGGAGTGAACTCTGCGATACTCTCAATCAGTTGGATAAATTGGCAGATGAGAACCTTGATGAGTACAAACTCATTGTTGAATTAGAAAGCGAGGTTCAAAATTTGAAACTGAAACTTGTTGGTCTTGGTGCATTTGTAGTGAAAATGAAAAAAGACTTGGAGGATATGGGAGTGATAATCGATGCCTGATTTTTTATATGGTCTGTTTTTAAGTTCAAGTTTTGTACTGAATCTTGTTCTTGCAATATATTGTATCCTACTTATCAAAGCATATAATAAGATGAGTGACATTAATTGATTGTTTATTTAATTTATGAATTGTATAATGGTGTTGAACCAAGATTAAGAACTGGATATGTTAATAAGAGAACTGCTTACAAGAAAGTAGAAGAATAGAATAATAGAGAGAAAGAAAAAGTGCATAGTTATTATATTAAAGAATTTGAGGTGATAGAATGACTGAAAAACAATTTACAGTAGAAGATATTGAAGATATGATTTATCAATTAGGAGTATTAATATCCGATGCCTCACATGGACTCCTCATTACCACTTTGAAAAAAAATTTTTTTGAAGAATATAAAAAATTTGACACAATAACTGCATGGGAGTGCTTTGTTGATGAAGTGAACCGTATAGAATCCGTTGTAGAATTACATGACTTTCTTGTAGGATTTAATAAGGAAGATTGGAAATTATTATTAGAAAGATTTGAAGGATGATTTTGAATGTCTAAAACTATTTAATTAATTATTTAATTAGTCATGTTCCATTAAATAATTTTCATTTAATCTAATTATTCTATTGAATATATTCGATTTAATAGAACTTGTCCAATTTAATAAAACAATCATATTTGTTCTATAAAATAATATTTGTTCGATTTAATGGAATATGTCCAATAACAAAAAACATATTAATTAGATAAAATAAAATAATAATAAAATAAGAGGGAAGTTTAACATGAAAATAATGCCCATTTCAATGCCAAAAGATATTGACAAATACTTTTTTAATAGGACAAAAGACATTAACATGATTAACACACAATTATCCACATTAAAATTTGATATACCCCCACAACTCTTAATAACTGGATATCGTGGAGTCGGTAAAACATTTTTGCTTAGAAAAGTATTAAATGATCAAAGCAATGATATTTTAACCTCATTCATTGACCTATCAGAAATTATGGGAAGACAAAAAGGAAATCTAACTGAAGAAAAAGTTTTAAAAGCACTCCTAAATGCAATTGATGAAACAATTTCACAAAATAAAAAATCCTACAAAAAATGGATAGGAAAAATTACATCAACTATTAAAAAGTTAGAGCTGAAAAATTATGACTTTTCAGACAATGTAAATGTATTTGATATTCCAATTCCAGTAATTTCAGATAATTATGATAAATTGTCAAAATTCGTAATGGAATTGCCTCAAAAGATTGTTGACTCCTCAAATGATATAACTGGATTCATAATTGTAATTGACGAATTCCAATTGCTTAAAAATGTTGAAGATCCTGAGGCCTTCTTTTGGTTAATGAGAAGTTTCACACAAAAACAATTCAATGTCGGATATGTTTTCACAGGTTCAGTTTCAAAAACCGCAGATATAATAAACATGATAAATGGTCAGGAAGGGGCATTCGGTGGAAGACTGATACAAATAAACATAGAACCATTTACATTTGATGAAACAAAAAGATATATTGATGAAAAATCAAATAATTTAAAATTCACAAATGAAGGATTTGAGAGATTTTATAATTGTACACGAGGAATACCATTATATATCAATAGCTTATCATCAATTTTACCAAATAATACAGTTTGTGATGAAGATATTATAAAAGAAACACTTCTATTAAATATAGACCAGGTAGCTATAATGTGGATTTATATCTGGGGAAGATTATCACAAGGGGAAAAAGACTTTATCATTTATCTATTGGAACATGAGGGGGCGACAAGAGCAACTTTAGATAAGCAATTAGGATATTCCAAATCAAGTGTTACCAGATTCATTGATTCCCTATCAAATCAAGGGATAATTGAATTTTCACAGAATAAAAAATTTGTTTTGGCCGATAAAATGCTCCAATTTTGGTTGAAAATCAAATTTGAAACAGCTGGGTGTTATCCACTATGATTAATTTAATTGAAAACACGGAAAACAATTAAATTATTTTAAAAAAAAATACGAATAATTCGTATAAAACGTATGATATTGTTCGCAACATTATCAATTTCAAGGACTGAAACTATGATACATATATTATTTTTTACAAGTGATAAAAATTTTTTGAAAAATATTAATAAATTGTTATGCAACAAAAATCCAAACCAAACCAAAATGCGTATCCCATACTTCAACTACTAAATGGGAATTAGCTAATAGCTATTTAAATTAAATATAATATCAAATAGAGATTATTACAATTTAAACTTCCAAAAATCCCTAATAACTTTTTCATATTAACTAATTATCCAACACCCATGACGATATATTGAATCAAATAATGAAGGGTTTTTTCATTGCCAAATTATTTTCTCAATTTAATATCCTCTTCTAATTTTGCACTAAAAGCTTCATTAACATGATCCGTTACTTTTTCTAAGCATTGCCAAGTTCTTTTCTTAAATGAACAATTAAAACAATCGTAGGTATACCAAAGAAAGTTGTCTTGATAATCTAATTTAACATTACACCTTTCACATTTTGGTTTGGGAGGTATGTCAAAATTATTATAGATATTAATTAGATTTTCAGGTTCATCCTTAGGTATTTCAACATCCCACTTCATATCAAATGCATTTGCAAAACATACCTTCTTATAAGGAACAATGTGCCAATGCTTAAGGACGTCAGTTTTGCCTTCGTTCATTTTTAATCTAATTTTAACTACAATTGCAATTATTACAAATAACAAATATATATACCAAGGTATGTCAAACAATATTTTCTCAAAAGAGGATGTTGTAAATATTGAAGAAATCCCTGCATAAATAACCGGAATAAATGCTATAATAATATTAAAGAATCCTCGTATAGATTCACTTAAAATTATCTCTTTATATTTCTTATTTACCATTTTGATACCTTATACCTTTTCGACCTGATCTTCGTACAATAAATCCAATAAGTAATTTTTCAATTCATTCCTTAATTGGGAATTTGAATTGATTTTGCTAAAGAACTGTTTATTATTTTGACGTACAGACATGAGTTCATCATTAAAGTAATCATCAAATACAGCTCTTAAGTTTTCTTTCTTATTCTTTTGTGCTTTAATATTCAATTCTTCATTACCTCTAATTCCATCAGCCAATTGTTTTAATATTAGCTTGTCAGATTCTTGGAAATCTGTTTTAAACATTTCGTTTAATTTATCAAGAATTATTGATAATTTTTCTTCCTCATCAGGTTTGTATTGTACATCAATGCTTATAATGGGATCCAGTCCACCTTCACCATCATCCAATGTTATCTTTGTACCTTCATCACGTGTATCGATTTTATATGAATCCATATCCACATCTTCTAAAACATTGAATGGAAGAGGCTCATTTATTGTAGGTAACTTTTTAGACAGGAATTTGAGATATATGAAAAGTTTTTCAAGTCTTAAATCACTAAATGGAAGTAATTGTGACATGAAAGAATAAACACTTTGATATTTTCGTATTTTCTTTTTAAATTGGACTTTATATTCCTTGTCCAATTTTTCAAATTTCTGTATTGGACTATCTAACAAATTATGCAATGTAGCTTGAGGCACACCATCATGATAAGATTTGTAGAATTCAATTACTTGATCTTCATAAAACAAATCAAAATCATAAATGTTTTCCATCAAATCATAAAGTTTATGATAATCTGTCTTACCAGTCAAATATGTTTCAGTATAATAAGGTTCAAATGCTTCTCTGATTTCTTCTTTTTTATTTACGAAATCAATAATGAGAGTATTGGTTTTATTTGGTGCAATACGATTAACACGACTTAATGTTTGCACAGCGGCAACACCACTTAACTTTTTATCAACATACATAGTATGTAATAAAGGTTCATCAAAACCTGTCTGAAACTTATTGGCAACAATTAAAATCTTAAATGCATCTTCTTTAAATGCTTCCTTAATTGATTTTTTACCTTCAATTTTATTCATATTGCTTTCAGTATACTCCAATCCATCAAGTTTAATAGTGCTGGTAAATGCTACAAGAGTTTTAATATTAAAATTGTTTTCTTTAATTTGCCTATCAAACTCCAATTTATAAAGCACAGCTTCTTTTCTACTGCTAGTAACAAGCATTGCCTTAGCTTTATTATCGATTTTTTTAATAGTGGAACTCATAAAATGATTAAGCATAATGGCTGTTTTTTTCTTAATGGAATGTGGATGCTGCTCGACATATTTCTTCAGAACCTTCATAGCTTTATCTTTACTATATGAATTATCTTCATCAGCCGTTTGTACCAATTTGAAGTAAGTTGGATAAGTAATGTAATATTCCAACACATCAAGAATAAAACCTTCCTTAATAGCCTGTTTCATACTGTACAAATGATGAGGCCTATATTCTTCAAATGTTTCATCCCATCTACCAAATTGTTCTAATGTTTTCTGCTTTGGAGTGGCTGTAAAAGCGAAGAAAGACAAATTAGGTGTCCTTCTTCTTTTTTCCATTTGCTCATAAAGATCAGCATCAGCATCATCTTCAACTCCATACGCGGAATCAGCATCTACTTCAGCACTTGTCAAACTCCTTCTCACATCACTAGCATAACTGCCGCTTTGAGAAGAATGTGCTTCATCAACAATAATTGCATATGTCCTATCTTCAACATCCGCAATTTCATCAACAATCCAGGAAAACTTATGTATTGTGGAAACAACAATATTAGTTCCAGATTTAATTGCTTCAGCCAATTGCTTAGAGTTATCTTCAATCTTTTGAACAAGATCCTTTTTCTTTTCAATAGCTTTAACTTGATCCTGTAATTGCTTATCAATGACTTTACGGTCAGAAATAACAAAAATCATATCGTAAACACGCTTATTATTTTCATCAAACTTATTGACAAGACCATGAGCCAACCATGCAATAGTCTTGGTTTTACCAGAACCGGCACTATGCTGAACCAAATAATTATGGCCTGGTTGTGGATTATCTAATAAAGTATTAACACAATCCAACTGATGAAAACGTGGGAATATAGTTACTTTATCAGTTTTTTTCTTCTTACCTTTGGTTTCAATCCTTTCGTCAAAGATGAAATCATTAATCAGCCTTGATAATTGATTCTTTTGCAATATCTCTGTGTAGAGATATGAAGTTTTATAATATCCATCAACAACAGGATTTGTAATGCCTTTATTAAAAGGTAAAAACCTAGTTTTTTCACCAGCTAACTTAGTAGTCATTTGGATATTCTCATCACTCATAGCAAAATGAACAAGACAATTCTTAAACAATTGCTCATTAGGGTCACGATCATACCTATATTGATCCATAGCTTTTTCCACACCCTGAGTAAAAGTATCCTTCAACTCAATAGTAGAAATAGGAATACCATTAATGAATATGGTTAAATCTAAACGATTACTATTTGATTTATCTTCATATTCCAACTCTTGAACAACAGAAAATATATTATGATTATATTCAACCTCTGATTTTGGATTTAAACCAGTATTGGGCTTAGGATAAAATAAATCAAAGTTAACCATCATCTCATTAATACCTTCACGAAGAACGCGAATAGTTCCACGCTCACGAATCTTATTACATAAAGTCTTAATGAATGTAGCTTCAGGATTACTATTGTGTTTAGAAAAAACCTCCCAATCATCTGGTTGAGAATTTTTAATAAACTTCAAAACCAAACCAACATCTAAAAAAGACTTGACATGATAATCATCACTAGATCTTTCAACATAACCAGTACTTTCAAGATAACTAACAATATCCTTCTGAAAAGCCTTTTCCCTTGTATCAGTACTCATACCACTTCCTCCCTAACATCAATTTTACCAGTAACAACATTATGAATCAAAGAATTTTTATACTCTTCTAAAAACTTAATGTTTTCTTTTATTTCATTGATAGTTTTTGTTAATTTATTAATTTCTTTATCAAGATATGCAACAATATTTTCTTGTTCACTAATTGGAGGGGTTACCATCATATAATTTTCAATGAACTCAGTTCCTATTCTTTTTTGTCCAGCAGTTCCAGTCATAAATGCTTGTCCAATTGTTCTAAATGCATATGTTTTTATTAGATAATAAATGAATTCTGGAAGAATATGTTCTTTAAAACGGAGAATATGAAATTCTGTTGATCCAAAACCAAAACCATATTCCAAATCTTTGACTACTGCACTTTTACCATTTTCAAAACATGGCGTTATCTTAGCTACTAAAACGTCATTATCCTCAAAATAGGTATATCCTTTAGATACTGAAAAATATGGTGCTATCGAATTTTTATCATACCATCCATCTTCTGAAACTTTTTCCATTGGCAAAAAGTTAACTTTTAAATTATCATCCTCGATAGATTTTTTATTAGATGGATTTACTTCGCAATTATACTTTAACCTTTTTATTTCCCAGTGAGCTGGTATTTTACCAATCCATTTCACTCCAGAATCTTTCATAGCTACATTTGAGTCAAGACCTTTATGAATCACTTGATTTATTAATGTTATTATTTTCTCTTCAAGCAATTCCACAAGTTTCTTATTAGAAGAAATTTGTTCATTAATATGTTTTGTTCTTTTATCTAAAAAGATGCCAATTTTAACCCTTTCTTCTTTTGGAGGTATTGGAATTTTTATCTTTTTCATTTCGTCCCATCTAGTGGACCATAAGTCATCCACTATTCCATGTCCCCATTTATAGAATTCTTCTGCAAACATGGGGCTTCTAAATAAATGGTGCGCATATGCATTAATACTTGAATCTTTTGAGCTTAATACATGGTAGATTAAAGATACTGAGCCTTCATAGGGTGACACTCCACATGATCCTTTTCTGTCTGATCTACTGTTTATAACAAAGTCACCTTTTTTTACTTTTTTTCTATTGTCATTGTTATCTGTTTTTGCAGCATGTTCTAGTTGAGGTAAAATACCTTGTTTTGTAACTGATAGAGGTTCGTAAGCTTTGTCACTTACTTTTTCTGATCTGTAGTCATAGAATTCCCTTATTGGTTCAACTTGCCAGGTTTCTGGAACAATGCCTATCCATTCTTCGTAGGAATCTTTGTATTTTTCATATTTTTTGTAAGTCATTATGCATCATTCCTTTAATAATTCTTGTATTTTAGCAGTAATGTCAGCAATATCTGCATCTATTTCATCTAGTTCTCTTGGCGGTTCATATGTATAGAAGTATTGTGTAAAGTTTATTTCATAACCAATTTTGTCTTTACTAGAGTCATACCATGCATCAGGATAGTATCTTAATACTTCATCTTCAAAGTACCTATCGATATTTTGTGTTAATGGTATTTTTTCTGTGTCCCTTAGGTTTTTATCAGGTTTAGGTTCTCCTTTACTGTCTGTTACATATTCTGCTTCACCATCGTGTTCGGATAATTTTTCAATAATATTTCTAATAAATGAGGGTTTTAAATCAAATTCATTAAGTGCTTCTTTTACTAATGATTCAAATTCGTCCCAATCTCTATATGTGTCATTGCCGATTGTTTTAAGTGCATTTATTATTGCTTTTTGTAGTTTTTCACCTTCTTCTTCTTGTTGTAGTTTAATTTCGGGGTCTTTATTTTTGCTTTCGGATAATTCTTTGAATTTTTTATAAGAGTAAATGTTTTCTATTCTTTGATTGTTTACACAGTAATTAAGTTGTTTTGGGCGTTCTACTGTAATTTTTGTGTATCCAAAGTCTTCATTGTTAAATATTTTAACATTTTCTCCTTTTTTAAACTCAATATATGTATTTACAATTTTATTTATACTTTCATCAGGTATTAAATTTCTTTTACTGCCTAGATTTTTTCTCATACCAATATATTCTTCTCTTGCATCAATTAGTTGCACTTTACCTTTTCTTTGTGGTGATTTTTGATTAGTTAAAATCCAGATGTAAGTACCTATTCCTGTGTTGAAGAATAAGTCTGTTGGTAGTGCAATTAATGTTTCAAGATAATCATTTTCAAATATCCATTTACGTATCTCACTTTCTCCTGATCCCGCATCTCCTGTAAATAATGGGGATCCGTTAGTAATTACTGCTATTTTTGATTTGTCATTAGGTTTCATTTTTGATATCATATGTTGTATGAATAAGAATTGACCATCACTTTTACGAGGTAATCCTGCTCCAAATCTTCCATTATCCCCTAATTCCGCTTCTGCTCGGACTTCATCTTCATCTGTTTCCCAGTCCCTTCCATATGGTGGATTTGAAATCATGTAATCAAATGTTTGTGTTGGTAATTTATCATTTGATAATGTACTGAATGGACCTTTGATGTTTTCTGCTTTTTCTCCTTTCATTAGTATGTCTGATTTACACATTGCATAAATACCATCTTCCGATTCTTGTCCATAAAGAACAACATCTATATTTGGGTCTATATTTTCAATGTATTCTTTACAACTTGTTAACATTCCACCAGTTCCGCATGCAGGATCATAAACTAATTTTATACTTCCAGATTCATTTTTTTCTCCAGCAAATAATAATTCTGTCATTAGTTTTACTATGTCTCTTGGTGTAAAGTGCTCTCCTGCTTCTTCATTTGATTGTTCAGAGAAACGTCTAATTAGTTCTTCGAACATTGTTCCCATTTCATGGTTTGATATTGCTTTGGGTGATAAATCTAATGTTGTTTCATTAAATTTCTTCATTAATTTAAATAATATGTTTTTTTCGGATAATTTTTCAATATATTTGTCCATGCTAAATCGGATGAAAATATCTTTTACATTATTACTGAAGCAGTCCAGATAGTGTTTTAAATTGCCTTCAATGTTGTTTGGATCCTCTAGTAATCTATTAAAATCATATCCTGAGTAGTTATAAAATCCTAATCTTTTACCATTTTCATCTACGGATTCACTCATTAATATTAACTCTAATCCATCATCATTTTTGTTTTCTTCATATGCTTTGACTACTTTTTCTTTTGAATAAGCTAATACGCTATCGAATCTTTTTAGTACTGTAAATGGTAATATGACATTTTGATAATCACTTCTTCTGAAGTTACCTCGTAATATGCTGTCTGCTATTCCCCATATGAAACTGGATTTTTCCTGAAAGTTGGTCATGTTATCACCTTTTCCCTATATTATTTATTGTTTGTATCATGTTATAATGTTATTAGTTAAAGTTTATTATTTCAATAAACCTCCTAATTTTGTATTAAGTTCTTCATCTACCTGCTTCAATTCTTTTTTAATTTCCTTGATGTTAGCAATTGTCTGTTCGATATCAATTTCTTCTAACTTTTCTGAATCAACATATCTGTTAATTGATAGATTATAATCATTTTCCTGTATGTCATCAATAGTAGCTATTGTTGATATTAGTTCTTGTTCTTCTTTATTTGATAATAATCCAGTATATTTATCAATATCTTGAACGCTGATTTTCCTTTTTAGTCTTTTTTCTATTTTGGCATTTCTCATGTTTAAATAATAAATCCCTTCATTTGTAGGTTTTTTATTAATTATTAGTAATGTGGTTTGAATTCCTGTTGTATCAAATAAACCTCCAGGCAATCCGATGATGGATGAAATGAGCTCATTATCTACAAATTGTTTGATAATATTTTTATCTTGGGATGAGAAAAGAACTCCATTTGGTACAACTATTTTAATTGCACCCTCATCATCAAGATTGTTGAACATGTCCAAGATATATGCAAATTCAGATTTTTTTGGTGAATATGGTTTAAATCTTGCATCTTCATATTCATTTAATTTTATTTTACGACCAAATGGTGGAATAGATACACAAAGATCAAATTTAACTTTCCAATTAATAGCTTCAGGAATATCATTACATTTTATGAAAATATTCTTATAATTTACATCGTTTGCTAACAAAGTCATTTTAGCTATTGTGCAATTGTCTTTGTCGGGATGTTGCCCGTAGTAATTTTCCACATTTATTACATTACCAATTTCTGCAAGTAGTGTAGCTTCATCAGTAAAAGGGTCGTAAAGATTTTTAACATCCTTTTGATTTGTTGTTATTAATTTAATAATTTCTTCAGTAGGTTTATTGCCTCCCCTTGTTATAAATTTATATGATGCATATTTTGTTAGAAATATAATTATCTCACCAAGTGTGGCTTTTGTTTCTGAGCATAATTTTTCAACAATATCTATTAATACTAACCAAGTATCATTTTTATCGAATATTTCAAAATTTACTAAATCAAATAAATCATAAAAGACATCTGCTGCTTGAATATTATCATTATTTTGTGTTATTTGTGCAATACCTTCTTTTAATGTGTCAATAACATTGCCTTTGTTAATGAGTAAGTTTTCGTAGTATAAACTTTCATTCAACTCATATCCCAAATCATCTTTATTGATTTTTGCATTTTCGGACAAGTATTTGTATTCAAGTAAGCTAATAACTTGATGTAATATTAATATTCTATCTCCAGGAAGGCCTATCATCATTTTTCGTGCTGTGTTAATATTATTTGTTAATTTAAAATCAACATGTAATTGTCTATATTTATCCTCTTGCATATTATTCCCCTCCTTGTGATTTTTGAATAATAGCTTCTTTTAAATTCATATTTTCGGATATGAGTTTCTTTTGCAAAGCTATTTCTTTATTAATTAACTTTATTGTTTCCACATACTCTTCCTGTTCATCAATAGAAGGAATTTCAAAATTTAGTTTTTCTACATCTGATTTTTTAATCTGTTTTATAACTCCTTCAGAAAATTTTAGGATTTGATTTCTTGCGATATTACTATTCAATAATTCTGCTAAAAATGTTGAATCCACATCAATTGGTTTTACTATTGCAAATTTTGAAGACACAACAACGTTTTCAGGTATTTCTCCATTTTCATCTATGCTAATTGCTGCTTGAGGTTCAGATAGTTTGAAAATAACATCTCCTTTTTGTGTGAGATATTTTGAATCAATATCTTTTGCTATATCTCCTTTTTTTGTATAAAAGTCATTAACTGTGCAATATAATACATCAATTTCTTGTTTTTCTCCTTCATATTTTTTTGAATATCTACTAAGTGATGCACCAATTGAGATTTGTGCAATTTGATCTAAACTAACTTTCATGTGATAATCCCTCCTTTTTTTATAAATCTCTTATGTCAGTAATTCCTAAGCAATTATCTTTGCAAAGTTCTTTTAATTCTTTTAACACTTCTTCGAAAATTGTGGATTGTTCTGTGAAGTAATATATTGCAGGTGTTGCATTAGTGTATAATCCGAGCTCAATTCGGTTGTTAAGTATTATAAATCTACAAAGTTTATCGTAGATTTGAATATCTCTTTTAATACTGCTCATTACTTGATCCACTGTTTCTGTTGTTACGAATTTTAATCCAACAATGTATAGGTTTGTTGTATTTTGGCATTCTTTTTTAATTTCATCTATATTCATTTTTTCATCTCCATGTGTGGATTAAGTAGATGCCAAAATCTTTATTAATATTCGTTGCCAAATATTTAAATGCAAAATGTAAATTTTAGCATGTTCTACTGATCCACTTTTTTATCTAAGAAGTGGTTCATGGAATATGTTTCTAGTTTTCAAAACTATGTTTCTATACCATAGGAGCACTTCCTGATTATGACTATTTCACTAATCATATATAAATGTTTCGCTTCTATGAAGTAGGAACAAATTTATTTTTGATAGAAACGTGATTTTTATACAAACATCAATATTAATAAATCTAAGTTATTTTCAAATTTAACAGCAATATTTCTATTTAATTAACCAAATACTTATATATTATCCAGTTTAATACATTTATAGGTAATACAATGAGTATTGAAGAATGTAAGCAAATAATATTGGATAATTTCAGGAGCATAAAATTGGAAAAGGATTATGCGCAGCTCCAGCTATCACTATTTCAAGTTGAGGAGTTAATTTCACACTATGAAAAGCTTATTGATCTTCAAGAAGAGATTCAATCAAAACATTATCAAGCAATTAAACATATGGAAGATATTGATTTGATTGAAGATTACGATTATGTAAAATGGCATCAAAAAAGAGAATCTGAAGCGTTATCATGGAAACATGAGTTAGAAATACTAAGTGAATATAAACATCAGATTAACAAAATTCTTCAAGACATTAAAGATGGAACTGCAGCGAAAACGCTTGCAGAAGAAGAAAAAGAATTTATTTAGTAGGTTTAGAATTAGTTCAATTTTTCGAGTGTTTGGAAAAAAACATAGATTGACAATTACATCAAATTGATGAGTATTAACGTGTAGTGTGGTATAGTGAATGTTTTTAGGAGCAACAAATATTATTCAACTAACTCATAAAAATCATGTTTTGAATTAAAATAGATATTAAAATTTAAATCATACATAATTTTGTTGAATATTCAATTTTTAATTTATCGCAACAATCATTAGCATTTGCAATTTTAACAGGTTTTCAAATTTTGAATCGTGAAATCTTAATTCAACAATATGCTTCAATTATTTTAAATCCTCAGATGAATTAAAGTTAATTGAATTAGTTTTTTCTTCAGGAAGATACTCAAAAATTGCATCCATTTTATTTTTTTTAGTAATAGTTTCATCAACAATCTCATTTAGGATTTCAAACATTGCTCTTGCAATATCTTCATTATCATCAATATCTATGACACCAGGATGAACTGCCTCATTACCAACGATACGAATCAAATGAAAAGCTTTAATTAAACGATTATTTGAATCAAAATTCTTACAATAATTGTTAATTTTATCATTGAGAGTACGGCCACTAATATCCAATTCATTCAACAACATTTCTAAAGCTAATCTCAACAATGCACAAGAACTTTTTGGAGACATATTTAACACAGTTTTTGCTTCATAATAAACACTTTTAACATTCTCCGGCATGTCATCATTAGGATTTGAAACATTTGAATCAATCGGATATATCATTTTACCTTGATAATAAATTGAATAATTTCCACAAGATACACATTGAATTGCATCAAATCCTTGTAAATTAGAGTTATATCTAGTTTGAATAGACCTATTAGATGGCCTTGACATTGGAGCCACTTCAAACTCATATCGGCCATAAATTTTATTCAAATATTTATGTTGAGATTTAACACCACAATGAGGACAAACCATCACAATATCACAACTATTAAACAAATCATCCATTTTCTCACCATTACCTACTATATTAAAATTAAATGCATGTAACAAATATATCCTGATTTAAATTAGAATAAATAATCATTTCCTCTATCAGTGAATTTAGAAATATACATTCCTCCAATACCCGTCTTAGTTTTTACTAAATTTTGATTTTCTAAATCTACAAAAACAGCATCAACAAATATGCGTGGAACATTTAATCTTTTTGAGATTTCTACATCATTATTTAAAGAAGAATTCGCAGAAGTTATTAAAGACACCACATCTTCAAATATTTTATCATAATTATCAATATAGCATTTACCTAAAAATGCTCCTTTAGAAGTTAATAATATATTTGAATTATGAGTATGTGTAAAATTTCTAACTTTAAGAATACCATATACATCCATTTTTTTAATTTCTTCATAGAATTCATCATCATATTTGTCTTCAGGACATCTTAATTCACTAGCTTTTATCCAAGTTACATTTTTTTCGTTAATTAAATCAATGAACTTTTTTATTCTTTTTTCAAACATTAAATTACCTCCATCTAAATAATACTACTTTTTTCACATTATTATTAAATACTTAGAGAGAGCAGATGATAAGTAATAATGTCAACTTAATAACTAACTTTACTTATCAATGCCCATAACTTTTTAATCAATTTTAAAATTAAAATCAAATTGCTGTAATTTTAAAGCTGTCTCAATTATAAAATTTTTACAAAACTCCATCTTCTTTTTTGTCAATGGCTCAAAATCACCAACATATATCTGAGGTTCATCACTGCCAAAAATCCAATAAATATTAGCAGGTATTAAAAATTTAAATTGTACATATTTATTATAATCTATACCTAATGCTAAAATCTTCATATTCTCATTTAATGATTTTAAATTTTCATTTGTCCTATCCACATAATCTTTGATTGGTTTAATATCAGCAATCCCCAAATTACTTGATGATAATTGATCTTTTTTTAAGAATTGATATGGTGAAAACCCAAATGGTGACCTTTTTGATTCCTCAAAATCTTTCAACAATAATTCAAAAGCCAGGGCTAAATCAGCGACAATATTAACATGATCATCCTCATAATCAATGCCCAATAGACACTCTTTTGTTCTTGAATCATCCAATAGGTCAATTAAATTAATGTCCTCATAATTTAAACCATATAATTTAAAGCATAAATCTTTAAATAAATTCATTGCAGTGTATTTAGCTTCATCAATATCTTGAGGGGAAGGGAATGAACCTTTATGTTTAATGTCCACACGTTTATTTTTTAATTTATTTAAACTAGCTCCAAAAGAAGATTCATCCAAACCTTTTTTCTTTAACACTCCATTACATTTATTAAACATAGTCATAAAATAAAATTCTTGACCGGGTTTAGGGTATATTCCATTATCATCCAATATCAAATCGAATAGAAATTCAAGTGCGTCATGAAAATTTAGTAATGCAGTTGCTGAATATGGTAAAACATTATCTGCATTGATACTGCCCATTTCAATTAAATATTTTGCAAATGCCAAACGTCGCATTCTATCTTCTTCACTAACCATGATTTAATCACCTAAGGAGTTCATATAAAAACGACCAAACAAACCTACTTATAAATCCATAACTTTATTAGCAACATACTCCTTAGCCGCTAAAGTACACATATCCTTGAAGTTTTCAAACTTAGTGTTTGCTTTAATAAAATCATTTAGTTCTTCATTTGAATATAATTCTTCAGCCGTTGTTTCAGTTAATTCCAATCCTGATTTATCAATCATGTCATCATAACTTCCAAATGTGGTGTTTGTTCGTATAAAATCAGTAGTCAATATATCACTTAACTTGTAAGTGTTTGTTCCGGATATTTCTTCCAAATTCTTTTGTAATTTATCAAAAATTTTTAATTTCATTTTATCACCTTATATTTACAATATCCTAATTTAAGTAATGGTTTTCTATTATAAAGCGATTTAAATTCAACATATTTGTTTAAAATCTTAATATAATTCATTTCTAATTTTATGGTTAGGTTTTTGGTCATTTCTATATAAATTCACTACAAAATATAATATGTATTTTATTGTATAATAAATATTCGTACTAACACGAACAACATTCCATTGATTAACAATATCGAAAAATAAAAATAAAACCAACATTGACTATACTAAATTAAATAGAATAAGACTGAATTTTAACTACTATTCTAAAATCAACATGCATAATTAATAGTAGAGCACCCTCCGCGAATTGTTTCTTGATGGAAACCATATCAAAGTAGCAGACACAACTATGCTCATTGACAGCATTCAGCAAAAACATGCCAAATGCTATCATTACTTTTTTATATCAATAACATTACCCTTCACTAACCTTGTTTATGATGCCTAAAAGTTCTTTTTTCAAACATCTCATCTCCTCCATTTCATTTCTCATACTACCTACTTCTAATCTTAATGATTCATTTTCCTTTTCCATTTGAATGAACTGAGGTGATTTGATGGATAGCTTTTCAACATCAGTATTGATTGTTACTGCCGGCAGATGTTTTATATATTCATACTTCAAATCATCAGGGTTTGTCATAAAATATGCTGCATCCGTTTTGTTTTTGGCCTTTCCTTGCAAATCATTGACCTTGTCCAAACTCATGCCACTATTATACAATGCTGATGCATGAAACTTGCGAAGCATGTGGCTTCTGAACCTACGATACTTCCCAACCCTTCCAAGGCCTAAAGTGTCATTGATCATTTCAAATGATTGCACCATGTATGTCCTACTAATTCTAAACAATGGACTTTCATCAGTTATAGGCTTATCACGCAACAACAGATATGAGTTAATGGCTTTTACAGCTTCAGGACTGCAGTATGTGAGGTAATACTTGTTTGTCTTTTTTCTCAAAATACTGAAGGTAGGAACAACATCATCAACATCATTGAGATAGTCAATTACTCTAAAGATATCCATATTCCTGTTTGGTAGATATTCGGATAATGCCTCAATGTAATCTCCAATTGTCAGGCTCAATGTTTCGGTTCTGGCACATCCGCTGGAACATGAAAACAAAATTATAGCTTTCATTAAAGGAGATGCTATTTGAAAAGCCTCCCTTATAACAGCCTTATCCGGCAAATCCTTGAAATATATCGGAGCAGGTTTTTGAATGTTTTTCTCATTGATCTTAGGCAGTGACAATATCTCTATATCATAGAATTTGTAGAAATATTTGATGCAGTTCATTTCTTTTCTGACAGTTCCTGGGCATAATGCTGATACATGTAATGCCTATATTCGACTAATTTTGCTTTTAATCGACTGTATTTCCATTTTACACCATTCATTTCATCTTCTTCAGCTTCATAAAGAAGTTCTTTAAGGCTCATATCAAAATACTCACAGTACTTTCTCAGCGAAAGCTCATAGCTGAAGAATGTACCCTGCGCATGGTTGCAGCTTATTGAAAAATTTTTTAATAGCTCGTCATTCATCATACTTATCACTTCTATTTTTCATAGATATAATATCTTGAGAGAGAGCACTTGATTACTAATAAGTATCAGAACTTTTGAAACAGTTCGTATAAAACAAAACTATATATAATAATAAAAGCAAAGATAGTATAAATTCATAGGTAAAAATATGGATTAAAACATAATATGGAGATTAAAATATGAAAGCTAATGCACAAAAAATAGCTGATGGAGTATACTGGATTGGTGTGCTCGATTGGGACTTAAGAACATACCATGGTTACACCCTAGACGGAACCACATACAACGCTTACCTTGTATTCGGTGAAGACAAAGTAGCATTAATCGACAATGCTTACCCTGGAAAAACAAAAGAAATGATGGCTCGTATCGACGATGCTTTCGCACAAGAAGGAAGAGAAGTCAAAGTTGACTACATCATCCAAAACCACGTTGAAAAAGACCACTCCGGTGTATTGGTGGACTTGCACAAAAGATTCCCAGAAGCACCTATCTACTGTACCAAAATCGCAGTAAACGGTTTATTAAAACACTACCCTTCACTTGAAGGAGCAGAATTCATTACTGTCGGAACCGGCGACAGTTTAGATGTTGGCGGAAGAACCTTAGCATTCCTAGATGCATTCCTCCTGCACTGGCCTGACAGCATGTTCACATTACTTGCAGATGAAACCGGTATTTTATTCCCTAACGACGCATTCGGTCAGCACTTATGTTTCACACAAAGATTCTCTGATGAAATCCCTGAATACGTATTGATGGACGCTGCACAGAAATTCTACGCAAACCTGATTACCCCACTCTCAAAACTTGTTCTCAAAAAACTTAACGAAGTTGTTGAATTAGGTTTACTTGATCAAATCAAAATGATTGCACCATCCCACGGTCAAATCTGGACCGACCCAATGCAAATTATCGGAGCTTACCAAAACTGGGCAACCGGTGTATGTGAAGACAAAATCACAATCATCTACGACACCATGCACTACTCAACCCAACAGATGGCTCACGAAATCGCTGAAGGTGCAATGAG
>NZ_CAMJUE010000024.1 GCF_946408925.1 uncultured Methanobrevibacter sp. | reverse complement strand
ATGTTGTTGATTTATATTTAAAAGAAGTCCAAGAGAGCATTTGAAAAGTAATCGCCAAATGGTAAAAACATTTGGTAATATACTATAATATTATTAATTAAGAAATACATATTCTTTATTGTATAAATGATTTGAAGTTGGTGATAAAATTATCCAAATTCCTGAGTTGAATTTAGAGAAGACAAAAAACGATATTCTAAACTTTATTCGCACAAAAGTATCCGAATCCCATACTGACGGAATCGTAGTTGGCCTGAGCGGCGGAATTGACTCCACACTTGCGGCATACCTTGCATGCGAAGCGGTGGGCAAGGATAAAGTCTTTGGAATTACAATGCCTTCCTCAACAACACCGACTGAAGACAATGTTCATGGAATCGAAATAGCTGAAAGATTAGGAATTGAGTATAAAAAAATAGCTATTGACAGCATCCTGAACGAATTTTTATCCATGACACAACTTGAAGAGGATAATCTGGCAATCGGAAACCTCAAGGCCAGAATCAGAATGTCAATCATTTATTATCATGCTAATGCAAAAAATTATCTTGTTTGCGGAACAGGCAATAAAAGCGAGATTCTTATCGGTTACTTTACCAAGCATGGTGATGGAGCCTGTGATATGGAACCGATAGGAGATTTATACAAGACTGACGTTTACAGACTCAGTGAATTTTTAGACATTCCCCATGAGATTCTTGACAAGCCTCCAAGAGCAGGCCTGTGGAACAATCAAACCGATGAGGATGAAATCGGAATGGGCTACAATTTGCTTGACCGGATTCTTTACCTGTACAGTGAAAAAGATATGGGCAATACTGAAATCGCTGATGAACTAGACATTCCAGTTGATGACATTGATATGATAATTGCAAAAGTTATAAGGAGCGAGCACAAAAGCAAAGTTCCCGAAAGCCCTAAAAAAACAATCTTATAAATGGTGATTTAGTGAGCGAAAATATTGAAAAGAAATGGCAGAAAAAATGGGCTGATGCGAAACTATTCGAATCAAACCCTGATGAGAGAGAGAAATTATTCATTACAGTGGCTTTTCCATATCCTAGTGGAGCAATGCACATCGGACACGGACGTACATACACCGTACCTGATGTCTATGCAAGATTCAAAAGGATGGAAGGATACAATGTACTGTTCCCAATGGCATGGCACGTGACCGGTGCACCTGTTATTGGAATTGCAGACAGAATCAAAAGAAAAGATCCATGGACACTTGATTTGTATGAAAGGGTTCACGGTGTTCCAAAGAAAACATTGCCAGAACTGGAAGATCCTGAATTCATTGTTAAGTACTTCTCAACCGAGTACCATGAAGTGATGGAGGACATGGGTTATTCAATCGACTGGAGAAGGGAATTCAGAACAATCGACCCAACCTATAAAAAATTCATAGAATGGCAGATAACCACATTATATGAAAAGGGACTGGTTCAAAGAGGAGAACACCCAGTAAAATACTGTCCGAACTGTGACAACCCTGTTGGTGACCACGATTTGCTTGAAGGTGAGGGAGTGGGCGTTAACGAACTTACTTTACTAAAATTCCCAATCGGCGATAAAATCCTGGTTACCGCAACATTAAGGCCGGAAACAATCGTTGGGGCAACCAACATCTGGCTGAATCCCGATGTCGAATATGTTTTAGTAAATGCCGAAGGTGAAAACTGGGTCATTACAAAAGAAGCTCACTATAATTTGAAAAATCAAATCAAAGACTTGGACATAATTGAAGAAATTGACCCTAACGATTTAATCGGTAAAATGGCAACCAATCCATTTACAGGTGATGAATTGCCGATTTTCCCTGCAAGCTTTGTAAGTGCATCATACGGTAGTGGAGTGGTATTTTCAGAACCTGCCGATGCACCGGCTGACTACATTGCACTTCAGGATTTGAAAAACAATGAGGAGTTAATAGCCAAATACAATTTAGCCGGAATAATTGAAAACGTTGAGCCAATTCCTGTCTGTACCCTTAAGGGATATGGTGAAATTCCTGCAGCAGACATCATCGAAAGGCTGGGAATCACCGACCAGAACGATGAAAAACTTCATGAGGCAACAAATGAACTCTACAAACAGCAGCACAGCAAAGGTAAAATCATCGATTCAATCCCAGACTTTGGCGGAATGAAAGTTCGTTTTGCCCGTGAAGAGCTAAAAGAAAAACTAATCAACGATAACATGGCCACAATCATGTACGATTTCGCTGAAAGGCCTGTTGTGTGCAGATGCGGAAACAACTGTGTCGTTAAAATCATGGATGACCAGTGGTTCATGAAATACGGCAATGAGGAATGGACCGAAAAAACCTTAAAGGTTCTTGAAGACGAAACAGTCATACCAAAAGAGCTTAAAAGTAATTTTGAATATTATATCAACTGGCTGGATGACTGGGCATGCTCACGTAAAGTTGGACTTGGAACAAGAATGCCTTGGGATGACCAATGGCTGATTGAACCTTTAACAGACTCTACAATCTACATGTCATACTATGCAATAGCCAAATACTTACGTGACATGAATCCCGATGATTTAAACAGAGCATTTTTCGATAAAGTTCTCTTAAACAAGGATTCAGGTGAAATTACAGTACCTGCAGATAAGGTTCAGGAAATTCAGGATGAATTCAACTACTGGTACCCGCTCGATTGGAGACTGTCCGCAAAGGATCTTGTCGGAAACCACTTAAGCTTTTTGATGTTTACCCATAGTGCAATATATCCGGAAGCAAAATGGCCAAAAGGAACAGTAGTATTTGGAATGGGACTTTTAGAAGGAAACAAAATGTCCTCATCCAAAGGTAATGTTATACTTTTAAAAGATGCAATAAAAGACTACACTGCAGATGTTGTAAGGCTCTTTTTAATGGCATCAGCAGAACCATGGCAAGACTTCGACTGGAGGGAAAAAGAGGTTCTCGGAACCAAAAGAAGACTCGAATGGTTCAGGGAATTTGCAGCAAGAGTTGAACAAATCAAAGGTTCACCTCTGGACTTAAGCAACATTGAAGAAGTTGAACTTACAAGAACAATCGATTTATGGATGATCAGCCAACTCAATGAGCACATTAAAAAATCAACTGAAGCTTTAGAAGTCTTCCAGACAAGACAAGCACTGCAAGACTCATTGTTCCTTCTTAAAAAGGACGTTGACCATTATCTATACCGTGTGAAACACTTACTTGACTCACAAGATCCTGGAATCATATATGTATTGTCAACCGTGCTTGAAGCATGGATTAGGCTCTTAGCACCGTTCACACCTCACACTTCAGAAGAGTTATGGACCACATATGGTGGAAAAGGCTTTGTAAGCGAAGCACCATGGCCTGAAGCTGATGAAGAAAAAATAGACCCTACAATAGAAAAATCAGAAGCACTTGTTGAAAATATCATAAAAGACATTGCACACATCAAACAGATGGTTAAGGACGATGTTGAAAAAATCCACATTTACCTTGCCCCTGACTGGAAATGGGAATTATACAAAATAGCCGATGAAGTCGGAAAACCTGATATTGGTCAAATCATGGGAAGAGCAATTGGTGCAAAAATCTATGATGATAAAAAAGAAATAGCAATGGTTGCCAAAAAAATAGGTAAGGAAATTACCAAAACACGCTATATCGGTAAAATCAACGAGGAAGAAATTCTCAACGATGCACTTGACTACATCAAAGAGGAATGCGGCAATGAAGTTATCATCCATACTGATGATTCCTACGACCCACAAAATAAAGCCAAAAATGCAATGCCTTATAAACCGGCAATCTTTATGGAATAATTAATTTTATTCCATTTTTTTCTTATTTTAACTTAATCTGATACATTAATTCAAAAAAAATAATTAATGAGATAAGTGTTATCTCATGTACAAAATATATTTTCCAAATCTTGGGATTCTATAAATTATTGCAGCTGCAATATAACTGAATATTATCAATAAAATCCAAAGAATAATTGCTTTTACTGGTTCTGTGAATGGCAATTTAACGACAACAGGAAGCAATGGCAATCTGAATAGGTTATGAATTAAAAATACTGCAAATGAATATTTGGATAATACTTTAACTCCACTATAAAATTTAACACTTTTTCTTCTTGATGTTGCTTCAAATAATGCAAATGATCCGATTGCAACGAATGGGAAATCATACCATAAGAAGAAATTGTATCCTCTAATAAATGCATAGTATTGGAATATCACACAAATAGCAAATGAGACGAATGCCATTAATCCTAATTGAGTCATGCTTAACCTTTTAAATTCGCCTTTTTTAATAAGATAACCTAAAATAAGATAAATTCCATATACTCCTCCACTGAATCCGAGAGAATATTGTATTGTTACACCAGATATTCCATTTATATCACACAATGTTGTAATGAATGGCATTACATATGCCAGAAGCGAAAATACAATTGTTGCATTAATAATTGTTCTATTGTCGAATTGCCTTAAAGCAGCAGTAACAAATGGCAATGAAAGATACATTCCAATAATCATCGGCATATACCACATGTGACTGAAAAATAGTGTTCCGGCTTCTGAGAAGTTAACACTTCCATTTCCGACAGCAACAGCCTGTAAACTTATAGCATAAATTACTGCCCAAAGAATAGTAATGATAATTAATCCTTTACAATTATTTCTCCAGAATTTTCGAGTCTTTTCATCATCATAATACCTATCAAGTAACAGATAACCAGTAATCATTAAAAAGAATGGAACACCAATACGGCCGATAAACAGAGACGCAAACTGGAATACTCTTGAAAACAATGTATAATGCATTGATGCATCGGATGAAATGATAAATATTCCATCAGTAGCATGAATGTAGAGTACTGTTAGAATAGCTATTGCCCGTACCAAATCAATCCATTCGATTCTAGTCTTACTCATTTAAATTTTCACCAAAGTTAATTGATGTTTAAATTTATGTAACTATTAAATTAAATATGTTTATAATTAATGAAAAATTTTCAAAAAAAAGAGAAATAAGGAAATTATAATTTCCTTGCAAAAACCAGATACCCGCTATGGCCAACCATACGGGTTTTAGGCCTGACGCCCTGCGGTCTGACCTCCAATCCTCGCTCCAGGGTTTCAAATATTTCTATATCATAAAAACCCAGTTTTTTAGCAATGCGATAGGAAATTTCCGCCTGGTCAATATATGGCGCATAAACGCACAGCCATCCTCCGACATTCAATGATTCCATCACATCCTCAAATATCTCAAAGGGCTTCGGTAAATCCAAAAAGATCAAATCTATATTATCTTCATCAATTCCATCCTTAATATTCTGGTTTTTAACATGAATATTGGTAATTCCAAAGTTTTCTATATTTTTTTGTGCAATATTGGCGAAATCTTCACGGATTTCATAGGTAAATACATCACCTTCAGGTCCGACAACATTACCGAAGTTTAGTGCAATAGCTCCCGCACCTGTACCCGCATCAACTACACGTGAACCTGCACCCAGACCTGAATGGGCCAGCACCTGTCCGATGTCTTTTTGAATGAGTATTGAGCATCGGCGGTCCATAATGTCTATAAAATCGTTAATGTTCGGTTTCATGATTTTGAATGTATGGTCAAGGTGGCTTTTTACCTCATCACCCACCTGTGCTTCATCCAATGTCTCTGCCTTTATAATTCCCAGATCACTTTGAAATTCCTGTCCTGGCTTTAGAACATACTTCTTTCCACGTTCATCTAAAATCATCTTCATTGTTCAAGCTCCGCCAATCTTTTTACCCTTTTAAGTGAGTCCGGATGAGTGGACAGCAATTCCATCAATCCGTTTTTTCTTGAAATTTTAACATCTGAGTTTGCAAGTCTTCTCAACTCTTCATCGGAGATTTTTCCATCCCCGTCGAAGTCGATTTGACTGAAATCGGTGACATCATGCTTTGCATTGTTTACATCATTTACAAAGAATGCCCTATTGGTATTTACCTCAGCAATTGTTTCATCACTGCATCTTGCAGCACCATAGGACAGCTTATATAATGCTGATACAAGTGCTGCCGGACGGTTGCCGAATTCCACACTTGCAGCATCGGCATAATATTCCCGAGTTCTTGATACAAACAATACCAACAACTGTCCTATCAAATAAAATAAATATCCAAGGATTCCGATTATGATTGCCCCGCCATTATCATTATCTCCTGAAAACATGAATGACAATGCAAGATAATAACAAATCATCGGTATTACACTGACTGCTGCTGTAACTGCCATATCATTATGCTTAATATGACCCATTTCATGGCCAAGAACCGCTTTTAGTTCATCACGGTCAAGCAATCCAAGTATTGGACGGGTAATTGCAATGTGTCCGCTTCTGCTTGTTCTTCCATATGCAAATGCATTTGGAATGTTGATTTCTGACAATCCTATTTCAGGTTTCGGAACACCTGCAGCATCAGCCAATTCCTGCACCATCTGATGAATATGGGGAGCTTCTGCTTCGGAAAGCGGCCTTACATTCATTGACCTTTTGACAATGCTTGGTCCGAACCAGAACTGCAAGAATACAATTACCAGGCTTGCCCCAAAGTACAATCTCCAGCTTGATATTCCCAAATAATGACCGGCAAGCATGATGAGAAAGTAAACTATTGTAAACATTAAAATGGATGTTAATACCATCCTTAATCTTAATTTCCATCTGCCTTTCATTTCAACACCTATTAAATATTACTTTTCAAATGCTCTCTTTAATTATATATTTGTTAGATTTCATATAATTAAATGAGTAATCAAAAAATAATTTAACAACATAATATAAAAATATTACTATAAATAAATGGTGATTAAATGAGCGGACCATGGGTAGAAAAATATAGACCACAAAAATTAGAAGACATTGTCGGACAAAAGCAAATTGTAGCAAGGCTAGAAAAGTATGTAGGAGAAAGCAGCATGCCTAACCTAATGTTTACAGGTCCGGCAGGTGTCGGTAAAACAACCACAGCCTTAGCTCTGGTAAAATCCATTTTAGGAGAATACTGGAGAAATAACTTTTTAGAATTGAATGCATCCGATGCAAGAGGAATAGACACCGTAAGAAACCAGATTAAAAACTTCTGTAGATTAAAACCGGTGGGTGCACCATTCAGAATTATCTTTTTGGACGAAGTTGACAATATGACAAAAGATGCACAGCATGCACTTCGTCGTGAAATGGAAATGTATACAAAAACCGCTTCATTTATACTTTCATGTAATTATTCATCAAAAATCATTGACCCTATCCAGTCAAGATGTGCAATATTCAGATTCGCCCCAATCAAGGGAGAAGAAATTAAGGAACGGTTAAAATTCATTTGTGAAAGTGAAAATTTTGAAACCACCGATGAAGGATTAGACAGCATCATCTATTTTGCTGAAGGGGACATGAGAAAAGCCGTAAATGTATTGCAGGCCGCTGCTTCAGAAGGAGAAGCAATTACCGAAGATGCCGTTTATGAAGTTGTATCCAAGGCAAAACCACAAGATATTGGAAACATGATTAATAAGGCACTGATGGGTGACTTTATGGGAGCCCGCAGCATTTTAAGGGACACTATGGTTCTTCAGGGCACAAGCGGAGAGGATATGGTTACTCAAATATATCAGGATGTTTCAAAAAGAGTGCTTGATGGAAAAATGGATGCGAGCATTTACATGGATTTAATTGAAGCAATAGCTGAATGCGATTTTAGAATTAGAGAAGGAGCAAATCCAAGAATACAACTTGAAGCTCTCTTAACCCAATTCTTATAGGCTAGAGAAATGTTATGGACTGACAAATACCGACCGCAGGAATTATCACAAGTGGTAGGTAATAAAAAAGAGATTAAAATAATCCAAGAATGGGTTAAGAATTGGAAAGACGGCAATCCTCAAATTCCATTGCTGTTGGTTGGACCACCTGGAATAGGTAAAACAACACTGGCATTAATCATTGCAAAGGAATTTTCAGAACATATTGAATTGAATGCAAGTGACAGGCGTTCCCAGGATGTCATTAAAAGTACAATTGGAGAATCCTCCTCATCAAGGTCACTTTTTGGCGACGAATATAAATTGATTATTCTTGATGAGGTAGACGGAATTCATGGAACCAATGACCGTGGAGGAGTGCGGGCAATAGGAGAAATAATCAAAAAATCACAGCACCCTATGATTTTAATTGCAAATGACTTTTATTCAAAAAGATTGCAGTCCATCAAGCCAAAATGTACCGTAATCAAAATGAAAAAATCCCGCTGGAATTCTATTTCTGCGCTTTTAAGAAAAATTGCAAAGGCCGAAAATGTGGAAGTTGAACCGGCGGCACTAAAAGAGATAGCTACAAAATCACAAGGGGATGTCAGATCTGCAATAAACACATTACAGGCATTGTCCGATAAAGACCATACTTTGGAAGTTAGTGAAGTTGAAAATATTGTTACAAAAGACTCACGTTCAGATATCTTCAATGCAATAACAGGAGTGCTTAAAAGCAAAACTCCCGCACACGTAAAGGAAGCGATGTGGATTGAAGAAGACCCTACACTGGTTATGGAGTATATTGCCGAAAATATTCCAAGAGAATATAAGAAAAAGGATGAAATCAAAAAGGCATATGATTATATCTCAAAGGCCGACATATTCTTTGGAAGAACCAACCGCAGCAGAAACTATGGCTACTGGAAGTATGCAAGCGATTTCATGGGAATTGGAGTAAGCATCTCCAAACATGAAACCTATAAGAAATTCACAAAAATCCAGACACCATCAACATTTGGACTTATGGGTCGAAGCCGTGGAAAAAGAAATCTCAGGGATGCAATAGCTGAAAAAATGGCTCAAAAAATGCATGTATCTCATTCGGTTGCAATATCAATGTTTCCATACTTTGAAATCATGTTTAAAGACAATGAACTTGCATGGGAAATCGCAGACTTTTTAGAGCTTGAAGATGATGAAATAAAACGATTCAGATCAAGGAAAATACCTAAAAAGACCATTGAAAAGATGGAAAAGAAAAAAGCTCAAATGAGAGTTGAAGAACGTGACAGACGTGCTGAGGAGCTTAAAAATCAGATGATGAATGTCATTCCTGAGTCTGAAGAAACCCAAAGCGATGATGAGCTGCCGTTTGAAATTCCGGGCATTGAATCAACTGAAGAAGTTGTTGAAGAGGAGCCTCTTGAGGAAGAAACCGTTGAAGAAGAAGAAAAAGTTGAAAAGAAAGATAAAACCACACAGACAACACTTTTCAGCTTTTAATTTTAATTTTTTGAGTAAACAACGAAAAAATAACTTTTACCATTCAGTGTTTCTGTTTTTCTTTAATGAAAGCGGCGGCACTTAAAACATTCTCCCTAAATTGAGGTGCGACACCATCCAAAAATTCACTGAAAGAATTTGCAATTTCAATTTTATTTTCAGATTCAATCAATTTCTGACCATCCATTTCAAGAAATGAATTAATCCAATCCAAAGAAACATTAATCAGAGGATAAATCTCATTTTCATCAAGATTGTAATTCAATCCTTCACCGTTAAAGATTCCTTCAAAAATGTTTTTTACCGCATCATCCAAAATCACGGGATTGACAGCCAAATCATGTTCACCGGAATATATGAGTTCAACACCGTATTTTCTGGTGTATGGCTCCAAAAGCAATTCGATAAGATAATTGTTTTCAGGCATCAGTATCCTGGTGTTGGGCTTTAATTCCAAAGAAAGCATCTTTGAGGATTTGGAGCATATTTTCTGGAATAGCTTATTTCTCACAACTTCAATTTCGGGATACTGGTTGTTGAATGTTTTCTCACGAGTTCTTGAAAACTTTGAAAATCTTAAATTGTTGATATAAATCTTTTCAGGAGTGTATGATATGAACCTGGTGTCCACTCCTATTATCTTTAAGTATTTGAGCACATCCTTTTTTGATGATGTGAATTTTTCCTCTTCACCTGTTAAATTTGAAATGTCAAACATTAAATCCATATTATCATTCTAAATTAAGCGTTTTTCTTAAAGCGTCTTCCATTACATCCACCGGAGGATTTTGGCCTGTCCATATTTTAAAGCTTTCAGCTCCCTGGTAAAGAAGCATCTTAATACCATATACAGGTTTTGCATTGGCTTTTATGGCCTGTTTAATCAATGATGTTTCATTGGGATTGTAAACCGCATCAAATACCACCAGATCCTCATGCATATCATCTGCACTAACAATTGCATCAGCATCAACATCAGGATGCATTCCGACAGGTGTTGTGTCGATTAAAATATCTGCATCACCTATATAATTACTGATTTGAGAAATTGAATCCGCTTTAACATCTTCAATTAAATTAATGTCATTTGCCAGGTTTAAAGCTTTATCGACATTTCTATTCAGTATTGTTATTGATTCAGCACCATATTTTGCAATGTAAAATGATATTGCCCTTGATGCTCCTCCTGCACCGGCAACAACAACATTCCTGTTTTTAATTGATGTAACCTCTTCGATTGCCTTTACAGCACCAATACCGTCTGTGTTATAACCTTTCATATTCCTGAAATCAATCGTGTTGACCGCACCGATTAAGGCCGCAACCTCATCAATCTCATCAAGGTATCTCATAACTTCAATCTTATGAGGAATTGTCACATTTAAACCCCTGATGTTCAGTGATTTTGCACCTTCAATGGCTGATTTCAAGTTTAAAGGATCAACATCGAAGGCAACATATGCCCAGTCCATGTTTAGTGCATTGAAAGCCGAATTGTGCATTGGAGGCGAGAAACTGTGCTCCACGGGGTGGCCTATCAGACCTGCAATATTTGTACTACCAGTAATCATATAATATTAGATTGACTACCAAACATTATATAAATTTGTATACATAAAATTTAATTATAATATACCATATACAAGGAGATTAAAAATGGAATTTACAAGACCAAGAGGTACTAGAGATTTTTTATTTGAAGAAATGAGAGAACGTAAACGTGCAGAAGGTACCTTAAGAAGAATATTTGAAAGCTATGGTTATCAAGAAATCAAAACACCATTATTTGAAGAATTAAGCTTATTTACAACTAAATCTGGAGAGGAAATTGTTGACCAGTTATACAACTTTAAGGACAAGTCCGATCGTGATTTGACTTTAAGACCTGAAATCACCGCTCCCGTGGCCAGACTATATCTTAATGAACTTGAAAAAACAGCAGTGAAACCTATTAAGTTATACTATTACGGCAGCTGTTTCAGATATGAAAGACCACAGAAAGGAAGGTTCAGACAGTTCTGGCAATTCGGATGTGAATTGATTGGAGCCAAAACCCCTCAAGGAGAAGCTGAAGTGATTTCACTATGTTCAGATGCAATTCACTCACTGGGAATTACAACCGCCGATGTCAACATAAACCATTTGGGAATCATAAGAGGCCTGTTCAGGCACTTTGACATAACAACAGAAACCCAAAGGGAAATCATGGTTGTCATCGACAAGGGCGACAAGGATCTTCTCATTGAATCATTAAGTGGGGACGAACCTGTCATCGACAATGACGAGCTGAACCAAATCCTTTTGAAACTCATTGACCTAGTAGGGGACAAATCCATCATCAGCGATGTTGAGGAATTGATTGCTCCTTATGATGAGCCGAAAGAAGCTTTGGAGGAACTTAAAGAATTGATTGATCTCCTTGAATCATTCCAAGTCACCAACTACACCCTCAATTTGGGGGTTGCAAGGGGACTTGACTACTATACCGGAATTGTGTTTGAAATCTATGTTCCAGAACTTGGTGCCCAAAAACAGATTTGCGGCGGAGGGTCATACTCCTTAGTTAAAGTATTCGGAGGCCAGGAAGTGGAATCAACCGGTTTTGCACTTGGATTTGACAGACTGATGAATGCAATTGATGAGCTGACCGATAAGGAGGAGCTTCCATCACACCTTGATGTTTATGTTGCTCCAATCTCAAAGGATGTTCAGACAAAAGCATTTGAAATAACACAAACCCTAAGGCAGAACGGAATCCGGACCGATGTCGACCTGAACGGCAAAAAATTCAAGAAACTCATGAATTATGCCGACAAAATCAAAGTTCCGAAAATCATTATTGTCGGTGCGAAAGACCTTGAAGAGGAAAAGGTTACAGTTAAAGACATGGTCAGCGGAGAACAGGAACTCGTTGCAATTGAAAATCTTATAAGTTACCTAAAGAGGAATGAATATGAACATTAACTTCAGACATGAGATAAATGGAATTCCGGTAATAACTGCAGTTGCACAGGATGCAGAAACAAATGAAATACTGATGCTTGCCAACATGAACAGGGAAGCTTTAATCAAAACAATTAAAACAGGCAAGGCACATTACTGGAGCACATCAAGAAACCAGTTGTGGCTTAAAGGAGAATCTTCAGGCCATTTTCAGGAAGTCAAGGAAATCCTTGTGGACTGCGATATGGATGCAATCGTATTGAAGATTACCCAAAAAGGTGCGGCATGTCATGAAGGCTATAAATCATGCTTTTTCAGAAAACTAGCCGACAATTCCGTTGACATTGACGACATCAAGGATGAAGATGTGGAAATTATTTTAGAAAGATTAGTGAATCCGGAAGACGTGTACAAATGAACTGTATAATACCAGACACAAGCGCAGTAATCATAGGAGCAATAAGTAAGATAATAGAGGAAAGTGACTTGGATTATCCTGAAATCATTGTTCCCGAAGCGGTCGTTTGTGAATTAGAACATCAGGCTAATGCAAACAGATCAGAAGGCCTCAAAGGACTGAAGGAACTTCAGAAATTGCAGGACCTTCAGGATGAAGGAGAGCTTGCAGTTAGCTTTAAAGGCGCAAGACCTACAAATTATGATATAAGATATGCAAAAAGCGGTGAAATAGACAGCATCATCCGTGATGTTGCAAGAAGTGAAATGGGAACTCTTGTAACAAATGATAAGGTGCAGGCCGAAGTTGCAAAATCCCAGGGAATTCCCGTTTATTTTTATGAGCAGAAATACTCAGAAAAACCGCTTTCAATAGAGAAATATTTTGATGAAAACACAATGTCCGTGCATTTGAAAGAAAATGTAGTTCCAATGGCCAAAAAGGGAACACCCGGACATATTGACTTTGAAATACTTAATGAAAAACGCTACACCTATTCAGAGCTTCAGGAAATCGTTACCGAAATTCTTGACAAGGCAAAGCAGGACCCGAAAACATATCTTGAAAGCGATAAAGAAGGTTCATATGTTGTTCAGTCAAGAGAATACAGGATTTCAATAGCCTACCCTCCATTTTCAGAGGCACTTGAGATTACTGCCGTAAGACCTGTTGCAAACATTGATTTGAATGAATATCATCTGTCAGACAAGCTGCTTGAAAGGATAAGAACCAACGCTGAGGGAATTCTGATTTCAGGATCACCCGGTGCCGGAAAATCAACCTTCGTTCAGGCAATCGGAAAATATTACTCATCAAAATTGAATAAGGTTGTAAAGACCATGGAATCTCCAAGGGATTTGCAGCTTCCAGATGAAATCACCCAGTATGCTCCTCTGGAGGGAAGCATGGAAAACACCGCCGATGTGCTGCTGCTTGTAAGACCGGATTACACAATCTACGATGAGCTTAGAAAAAACACTGATTTCAATATCTTTGCGGACATGAGGCTTGCAGGGGTTGGAATGATTGGAGTCGTTCATGCAACACGTCCAATTGACGCAATACAAAGGATAGCTTCAAGAGTGGAGCTTGGAGTGATTCCGTCAATTGTCGATACAAGCATATATATCGAAGACGGAGCTGTGAGAAGCGTTTATGAGACAAAAATGACTGTCAAGGTTCCTACAGGTATGAAGGAAGCTGACCTTGCAAGACCAGTCATTGAAGTGCGTGACTTTGAAACAGGCGAGCTTAAAAACGAGATTTACACATACGGTGAGCAGACAATCGTTATGGATATTGACCTTGTAAACGGCGGTTCGGATGATTCAAGTCACAAGTCATCAGTTGACAAAATTGCCGAAAAGGAAATCCTAAGAAAAGTCAAAAAGCTTGTTCCAAAAAGGGCAAAGGTTGATGTTGAAGTCATCTCCCCTGAAAGGGCAAACATTTACATTCCAGAGGAGTTCATTCCTAAAATCATCGGTAAAAACGGAAAACGGATTGCTGAAATTGAGGAAAGCATCGGAATAAGTTTGGGTGTTGAGGTTATTGATACAAAACCTGTTAATAAAGCACCATTTGAAGTGGATATTCTTCACACTAAAAAGCAGCTTATTTTGGAGCTTGGCCGTGATAACGGCCGCAAGAACTTTGATATTCAGATTAACGGCGAATACCTGTTAACTGCAACCACCTCCAAAAAAGGAGAAATTAAAATTAAAAGAGGAATTGAGTTATCCGATTTCATTATTGAAGCTATTGAAATGGGATTGGCAATTACCGCTGTTCAGAAAATGTGATTTACATGAAAATTGGAGCATCAACACTTGCAGGAATAGAATACAGTTTGGAAAACGCATTGGATTTTATTGAAGGCCTCGGCCTTGACTATGCCGAAATTGTGCATCAGTACCCTTCAGAGAAAATAGATATTGACGTTTTGGAAAGCTATAACCTTAAATATTCCATTCATGCACCATTTATGGATGTAAACATTGCAAGTCTACAGGACCAGAGTCGGGCAAACTCAATTAATCAGATTAAAGCTTCAATTGACCTTGCAAACAAAATCGATGCCGAAGCGGTTGTGGTGCATCCGGGCACAATCTCATTTTTACCAAACAAGTTCTTTAGAAAAGAGGTTTACGGATTTGCAGATGAATCCATGATAGAACTTGGAAAGTATGGAAAAGATTTGGGTGTTTTAACCACATTTGAAAACATGCCCTCATTTGAAAACATGATTTATCAGAATATGGAAGATTTGAATGAGTTTCTCACATGCAATGACCTCTACATGACACTGGATATCGGTCATGCCAACCATGCAGGATACTCTCCAGACGAGATGATTTTTGATTCAATTAAACACATACATATCCATGATAATCTTGGTGATGATGATGCACACCTACCATTAGGTGAAGGCTCCATTGATTTAAAACGTATAGTCAATCATCTTGAGAGTAAAAATTACAATGGCATCTATATCCTTGAAGTAAATGATTACGATTCCATCAAAAAAAGTTACGAATATATGAAAGAAAACTTCTAGAGAAGTTTCTTTTCCTTAATTTCTTTTTCAAAATACAAATATTTAGACTCAATTACCTTTCTGATATCCTTAGCTGTTTTTTTACCTATTCCCTCAACTTCCTGAAGGTCATCTTCAGATGCATTCAATACATTTGAAACTGTACCGAAATGCTTAAGCAGATTTTTGGCATTGACCGGTCCGATATTCGGCAAAGATTCTATGATAAATAACTGCTGTTCCATTAAGCTAACCGGTTTTTTATCTGTTCGTATCTGAATAGGAGTTCTCTCACCATTCTGCTCACGAACGGCAATCCTTTTAATCATTGCTGCGGTATCCTGAGCATTTCTTGTAGGTATTATGCTTATTCCAAAATCAATCGCAATCGATGCCATGGACCCCCTTATCGCATTTGGGTTGATCATACCTGTGTACAAATCATCCCCCTCCAATATCAAAATCGGATGTTTGAACTCTTCAGACAACTCCTTGGCCTGCTTGAAGAGTCTCTTATCAATGATTGAATCTACAAAGTCCTTTGCAGTTTTTCTCTCAATTGCAACCTCATCACTAACCTGATAATCAGCAACAGCCATGGAACGAACCTTAACGTCGATTTCCATTTCAGTCAAATGTCTGATTACTTTAGAATTTCCTTCCCTGGAATCCGCATAGACAATTGGAAAATCATTTTCCTTTTTTGGCCTTTCGATAACCTTGACATTGCGCTGATTTTCCATCCTTTCAACAGCAGAGGCATTCAGCTCCTTAATGACTTCAGGATCAATCAGCTGGTTTTTCATATTGTCCTCTTTTCTGATGCTTGACCAGTAATATGCCTCATCTCTTGTGCCTTCAGTGACCAAAACCTTTACCCGGCCAGTTCTTTTACGACCGGTTCTTCCACGTCTTTGAATCATACGGACTTCAGACGGTACCGGTTCATATAAAACCACAAGGTCAACGGCAGGTATGTCAATGCCCTCCTCGGCCACACTGGTTGAGAGAAGCACATCATATTCACCCATCCTGAAGGATTTTATAATGGCCTTTTGCTGCTTTTGGGTAAGACCCTTTTCACCATCCTTTGAAGCCTGACCGAAGAATTTGACTGATTTAATACCTTCTTTTTCAAGCTTTTGGTGAATCATTTCAAGTGTATCACGATATTGTGTAAATACCATTACTTTTGAAGCACTTTCATCACTTTTATCATCAAAACGGGAAGTCTTAAGTTTGGTTTGACCGTTGTCACCCAGTTCCTTTTTAAGGATTTTGGTTATTTCACGCAATTTCGGATGTTCCCATCCGTGCTTTTCGGCACGACGCGCTAGACTGATTGCTTTTGAGAAATTATCATCCCACATCAATGATTTGGCGGCCTTTGTCTTTTTCTTGCGCAGACGGTCAATGTACTTGTTGAATGTCTGGACACCCTGGGTTTCAATCAGCTCCTGAGCATGCTGCACGTTAATTACCGCACTTAAAATGGAAATGGCTCTAAAGAGTTCCTTATCAGGATTGGCTGAACGGGCAATTTCACCCTGAACCCTGCCCCTTGCAATCAGGATATCCTTTTTACCTACTGAAACCGTTTTGATGATGCCCATATTCTTTAAGGCTTTAAGGCGGATCTTAAGGGACTTGTCAACATTTTCCTTGATTTTTGCAAGCTCATCACTCATCTTGATTCTAACCCAATCTATATCAACAGGATTGAAATACGGCTTTACATCACTGTCATTTTCTGTTTTAACAACAATATTCTGAATGTACAGGTTTTCACATACTTCCTTGATTTTGAACTTGTCCGAACCAGGAGAAGCGGTCAGGCCCAAAATGAGATTGAATTTGGATTCCTGAACGTATCTTGATGCAAGGTAGACATAGGAATATGATCCGACACCATGGTGGCATTCATCAAAAACAATAAGTGAGACATTGCTCAGGTCATACCTGCCATTCAATAAATCGGACTCAACTGTCTGAGGAGTTGCAGATATGATTCTTGACTCTTCCCATCGCTTTATCCTCTCATCTGTTTTGACTGCACCGGTAATTGAAGTGCATGGAAGGGTGATGAATTCCTTAAAGCTTTCCTCATGCTGAATGGCCAACGGTTTTGAGGGTGCAAGAACCAATACCTTTGAGTTTTTAACCTTATTCAACCTGTCTGCAGCTACAAGAATCGCCACAATTGTCTTACCCAGTGCAGTAGGGGCAACAACCATAGTATTTCCTTTTTTCAATACATCTCCTGCAAGAATCTGCTGATACAGTCTTGATTCGATTGCATCTTTTTTAAGTAGTGGATGATTAATGTAGCTAGTCATAATATCATATTAATCAAACATTATATTAAAAGGTTAAGAGAGAGCATTTGAAACAAATCATCCCCAAATCCATACATAACTTAAACACCATATGATAAAACTGACGATGATTTCATATAACAACAAGAAAGTTATTGAAGTAACAAAATACTTCAATATCATGTAACATAATTATACTCTGATATAATATCAGTCAAAAAGGGAGGACTTAAAATTAAATTGAAAAAATTTATAATCATGTTACTTCTCATTTTAGTTGTATTCATAGGCATTCAAGCAATTTCCGCACAGGAAAATGCAACTGAAATAATTGAAAATGAGGATATTGAGACAATTGAAGAAAATGTTATTGATAATGAGCCAATTGCAAATGAAACACAGGAAAAAACTAATATTGCCATAGAGCCCGTCAATACAACCGCCCAATACTAGACAGGCAACTGCACCTTTAAAATAACAAATAAAGAAACTGGTGAAGCAATAGTTAATAAAACAATAGAATTTAAAATACACATCAATGGTTATATTGCACATTACGACGAGCAAACCTCAAAAACAGATGATAACGGTATCGTCACTTACCAATTAAGCAAAATAAATAATAAAAATCCAAATACTAAAAGTATAAATGCAGGAACCTATAATATCACCATAACCGGAAAGGATGATCTAAATGGCCAGAGAGTAATTCCAATTACAGTTGAAAAAGCTGATGTAATCATAACCCCTAACATCTACAGGGAAGACAGGGAAAGCAAAAAAAACTTTACAATGAACGTTACAAGCCGTGAAACAGGCGCAAGGATTGCATATGCCAAATTATTATTATACATTCCACAGTCAAAAGATAAGTATTATACAGTCGTCACATCAGAAAATGGAATTGGAGAAATCCCAGTTTCAGGATTAAGCATTGGAGAATATCCGGTGACAATCTCAACTAATGATGTCAATCTAAATCCGAGCCAGGCAACTTCAACAATCATCATAAATAAAATTAATGTGACTGTTGAAGTCAAATCATTGATTAGCGAGTACAACAGCGGCAAGACAGTTGTTTTAAAGGTAACAAACGAAGAGGGAAAACCTATGAGTGGAATAACACTTAAAACAACAATCGATGGAAAGGACTATGCGCTTAAAACAAACAGTAAAGGAGAAACCGATATAGCAACTTCATTAAATGTGGGAACCCATAAGATGGAGATATCCGTTTACAGCAACATCTACACCAGTGAAAAACTGGTTAAAACATTCAATATCCAAAAGGCAGCAGGAACACTGAGTGCACCTTCTACAACAGTCTATTACAAAAGCGGAAAATATTTGACTGTTAAATTAATAAATTCAAAAACCAAAGAGCCGATGTTCAACTCCAAGATACATTTCCAGGTTAAAAAATCAAATAAAGTGATTGCAAACTATTACGGAACCACAAATAAGGATGGGCTAATCAGGTTCAACATTAACTTAAAACCGGCAAAATACACAATAATCGTTAACGGAAATGATGCAAAAAGCTTCAGCGTGAAAAAGATTTCAGCAAAGCTGACAGTTAAAAAAACACCTGTTAAAATAACCGCTAAAAAATCCTCAAAAAAAGTGACAATAAAACTAATCAATAAGAAAACCAAAAAAGCGGCAAGCGGAGTCAAACTGAAACTTAAAGTGAAAGTTGGAAAAACAGTTAAAACATATACCGGCAAAACAAATTCAAAAGGAACAGTGACAATGAAAATGAAAAAAGGTTCATATAAGCTTACTGTTAACGTGGCCGATAAATGCTATTCCTCAAAAGCTTTAAAAAAAACTATTAAGATTAAGTAAATAACTTAATCTTAAACTACAGTTCAAAAACAATGGACTTGTACTTGGTGGCCGCTTCACCAATGGCTATCACCATTTCACAGTCAAGATTTAATGCCTTTCTCAAACCATCCCTCACCTCTTCTTCAGAGGCTCCGAGAGTTCCTGTCTTTTCAAAAATGTCCACATGGTTTAAAAAGATTCTGTCGTTTAATTTTGGATTGACCTTTAATTTTTCAATTGCAATCTTTTGAGATGCAACTGATGCCGGAACTATGAATTTTGAGAATTTCAGGACACTGTTGAATATGTCAAGATCTCCACTATATCCTGATTCAGAAGATATTGTTATGACAGTTGTAAAGTCACCGAATAACTTTTTGAACTCCTTGAGAACTGTCTGAACACCAGCAGGATTGTGGGCATAATCAACAAATATGTCTTTTCCCTTGACTTTGCCAACCTCTTCCATTCTACCGCTGACACCGGTAAAGCTTGCAATTGTCGGCAATATTTTTTCATATGGCAGGTCAAGGAATTTATGGGCTGCGATAATAACGCCTGTAAGGTTATAGACATTGTGCAATCCGTCAACTCCCATTTTAACTGTGAGCTTTTCTGTTGGAGTGTGAAGGTCAAATGTGCGGTTTGCCAAATCAACATTTGTTGCTATATAATCAACCTGAGGAGTGGTTATACCGCATTGACAGAAGTAGTAGCCGCATCCTGAAATAATCTCCTTAACGGCAACCTCCCTTCCGCAGACACATTCCTTCATGCCTATTGAATCCGGAAGCTCATCAACACCAAATGTTATGATTTCCCCTTTAAAGTCAAGTTCACGTAAAAGTCCCATTATTGTAGGGTCATGACCGTTAACAATCAGTTGTCCGATTCCCAATTCCTTAATGAATTCTCCTTTTACATTTGCATAATCAAGAAAACTTCCAAGGTCCTTTAAATGGTCAGGGGTGATGTTTGTTATTAAACCTCCTGACATTTCGGTGTGTTTGACTATTCTTCCGACAGTTCCCGGAACTCCGAAAGTTCCGACCTCCAATATTCCAACATCTCCGTTTAATCTTGACTGCAGTATTGGAATGAACTCCGCATTTCCCTGCATGCCTTCAAGGTCGTGTTCACATGGCTTTATTCCGTTGTCATAAGCAATCTTTTTAAGAAGTGTTGTGGAGGTGGTTTTTCCGTTGGTACCTGTTATACCGAAAACCGGCTTTTCAGGCTTGATCATGTCTATGACTTCTGGAAGTTCCAATATCGGTTTTTCACAGTTTTTAATTATGTCCGCATCTTTTGGAAGGCTTAATGGTGGGATGACATAATCCGCTTTTTTGAAGAATGCCTCTGGAGTCTGGCCGTAGAACACTTCAATGTCATATCCCTCAAGGGATTTTGCAAATCGGCAGTCTTTTTTAAAGGACAAGTCTGTTCCAACTACATTATATCCCCTTTGCTTTAAGACTCTTGCAATCAGATTTCCGTTTGCCCCGCAAACGCCTATAACTCCAAAAGTAGTGTTTTTATTCATATTTCCTCCTCCCATCTTCCAAACCTTTGTTAATCTTGTTCAATACGTTGATTCTATCGAATGATATTAGAGGTCCCATGTGCAAAATGATGTCTCCCGGTTCGGAGTATTTAAATGACAGTTCAGCTGCCTTTTCAAGGGATTCAGTTGCTATTTTAACCATATTTTCATTTGTGATTGCATCCAATATCTCCTGGGCAATGTGCAATTCAACCTTTTGGATTGATTCGTCAAATCCGCTGGCCAATACCGCTTTGATATTGTCATACTCATCCAAAACCCGACCGACTTCCGCCTTGTCCCTTACCCATGAGGTGTCGAAGTGGTCCAGGAATACCACAAGGCTTTTGCCCTCAAAATAATCAAGGGTTGCCCTTATTCCATCAGGCAGAAATGCGGCATCGACAATTACCTGCCTTCCGTTGTAGTCCCCATAATCTTCCATATGGGCTGAAAGGTTTTTATATGTTGAAAGACCTTTAATTACATCCTCTTCGCTTAAACCGTACTTTATACCTACAGCAGCCGCTCCAACCGCATTTTCAAAAAAGTAGCTCATCATCTTGAATGGAGTGGTGAACTCACCGCCATCATAGGTTATTGTAAGTGATTTGCCTGAGCGTGTTCCCTTAAAATCAACATCCTTGTCCATTGTATAAAATATAGTGTCATCGCGAAGCAAATCTGTTTCATTTCTACATTCATTGTTGGCTATGAATATTTCACAAATGTCCTGAATGAGCAATTTGCGCTCAATGTATTTTTCATAAGACCCTCCGAATTCGTTCAAATGCTCTTTTGTAAGATATGACAAAATTCCAATTTTAATTTCCAATCTGTCAAGAAGACCAATTGATCCGTGAGGAAGTTCAAATACTGCAATGTCGCAATTTTCAGCCTGACCTGTGATGATACCATCAATGATTGTTTCTGAAACGAGATTATTAGCTAAAGAGGAGCATGACCACACATCATATCCGGCCGCTTTAAATACACTAGTTATGAGAGAGGTTGTTGTTGTTTTACCCATTGACCCTGTAATTCCAATAATGTCCACAGGAACCAAATCGTTAATCATTTCGGAGAATTCCTCATTGGTCAGTATTTTAACATCACTGTCAGCAATCAGTTTTGCAATAGGTGCATCCTTTGGCAGTGTAGGAGGCATATAAACCGCTTCAATGCCATCAAGAGCAGGTTGAGGATTTTTTAAATCCAAAATTATTCCTTCACCTTCCATTTTACGTAACCATGTCTGATAAATTGGTTTAAACTCAGACATTTCCTTTAAATCCGTGATAATAACTTTATGACCTAAATAATTAAGTAATCTTGCAACGGGCCTACTGGCATTTCCAGCACCAACAACTAAATAATTCATATTAAAACTCCTCAATATTTTATAGTAATTATAATTATAGATTTTATTAAATTTAATATTTTGGAATTGGAAAAAAATGGCAGAATGTTTTTTTGACTAAAAATAAGAACAATAATAAGACAATCATTAAATATTATTATGCAAAAATATGAAAAAGCATGCATTAAATAATTAAGAAATGAAAATAATGAAAAAAAATAAAAATTGAATTTATTTACCACTGACTATTTTCAATATTTCAGAAGTTTTCATGCCCAATAATCCTGCCACCTCATCAATACCATGATTTTTTAATAACCGAGCAATAATTTCCCGCTTACCTTCACTTCTACCTTCACTTCTACCTTCATTTTTAATTTGGGCTATTATTCCCTGAACTTTTTCAGCCATATTAATCATCTCCAACAGTTCATCCTGTTTATCTTCTTCCACATATTCAATAATATTCAAATACATCGCCATTGAAATCTCATCAGCGACCTCATTTGGAATGCAATCACTTTTATATTTAATCAATTCACATACTTCACGAGTAATATCAGCTTCAGACTCTTCAAGCTCAAACAAAGGCAATGCAACCAACAAAGAGCACTCATTTAAGGTCAAATTAATATTATGTTCTAATTTGTGCCTTATTATACTTAAATCTTTTTGCTTATTGATAGATTTAGTTTTAATAATCTCTGGATGGAAAGTGATGTCCAATTTAGTATATTCCTTAATTCTACCTTTATTAGAGAGTGTATAATAATCAATTTAACATCAGCCTTTTGCTTACAGTGCACTCTATCATAATACTCAAAAGCTTGCTTTAAATCATCATTGGTCAATGCTCGTTTTTTGAATTCAAAAACTAGAATTTTACCTGATTTGGTCAGCACCTGAAAATCCAGGAAATTATCAAATATTCTTTTCTTACCTATTTTTTGAAATGTTATTTGTTCACTAGGCAATATCTCATCAATTTCCTCATCAATACCCAATACCTTCAATATGTGAACCAAAAAATACATGAAACAAAATTTTAAAAAAATATCACGATTTTTAATATTTTCAATAGGAATTTGAAACCCTCCGATTATTTTAATTAAAAAAACTGATTTGAATCAAATTCAATCATGCAAACTTATATTAGTACAAATAGTATTTAAATCATTCTATATGAGTCTAGAACAATATTTAGACAATAATATTAAAAAATAAGCTCAAATCAATATTGTAATTAGCATGAAATAATACAAAACAGGTTTAAAAAAAAAGAATTTGAAACCTTATTCAAAGTGAATAAGATTTTCAACATCATCATATACAACATCAAGTCCGCACATTGAAGGAACATAGTTTGCAGCCTTTGCTGAGTTAACACCGATTACTTCAAAGCCCATCTCTTCGATTGGAGCTACTACCATACATGTGTCACATACTATGTTTCCGCCTGCAGCTTCAATAATCTGAGTGTAACCCATTCTGTCGGCGGTTGCCTTGACACTTACTGATGTGCATATCCATAATTTGTTTTTAATTGTTTTTCCCTGAACAACCTGCGCAACTTCCTTTATCTCTTCAAGTGAAGCATGAGGACATCCAAGACATACCAAGTCTATTTCCTTATCAGTGGTTGTCAGGTTTTGCCTGGTTTCGGCAATCTCCTTATCTGTAATAAACATTATGTCTTCAATCTCTTCGACATTGTTTGTGCCAAATTCGGGAGTTACATCCTCCACATGATAAAGCGCAACCGAACCTGATGACGCAAGGGCGGCACCAAGGGTTTTCAGATTGTTGTTGTTTGGAGTGTTTTCGAGTTTAAAGTACGGTACTCCTCCACCTACAACTTTACCGATTATATAACCTAATGCACCATAGTCAGCGCCTTTCAATTCAGTTGAAACATTAACAACAAGATTTGCCTTACGATTTTCATCCAAGTGGAATCCGTAAAGCGGAGTCTTGCCGACAATGGCTGCTGCCAGTGCCGCAGGTCCTCCTTCACGGTTTGTTCGAGCACCTATTACTGAGTTTACATAAGCAACAGCAGATGATTCGGACCAGGATACATGATCTCTGAATCTTGGAACATTACCAACCAAATAAGGAGTGCATGTACAGGTTTTAGCAATACCAAGATCAGCATAAGCATCTACAATCTCATTTTGCTTGACTGCAAAATACTCAGGAAATCCCAATTCCTTCCAGTTGTCCAAATCAGTTCCAGGAGGATTTAGTGAAGCGTTGATTGTCGCTTTTCCGCTTCCGTCCTTTGCAAGGTCCTGCAAGTATTCAAGACCCGCTTCTCCGATTGTCTTATAAGAAACACCAGACACCTGTGCGGATGTAATGTCAACGAGTTTAGAGGCACCGTAAATGTCACCTAATGCAACCAGAATATCCATGCTTTTACGGATGGTTTCCCCGTATTCGCCATCACACATTTCTTGTTCTTTTTTTGTTAAAAACATATTAATCATTACTTAATTGATATTCAACCATCTCATCCACCAAATGCAGGAAATTATCCTTGGCCTCATACGGTATCATGGCTCCCGCAGCTATATCATGTCCTCCGCCGGTACCCATGAAGTTATTTGATGAATCCCTTAAGGCCTTGCCCAAATTGACTCCGCGCGCTACCATGTCACGGGTTGTGCGCCCTGATATTTTAATATCCTTATGCAGGCGTGACATTCCGATGACCGGCTTTGAATTGTCAAGCAGTTCAACAGACAATCCTATACTTGCAATTGTACCCATCACTGATTTTAAAACCTTATCTTCAGAGTAGAGATATTGGATTGCATTCAGCTGCTGAGCCCCTTCACGCTTAATCCATTCAAGGCCCTTAACGATTTGATCCCTGTATTGGCGCTGAAGCCTTAATGCAGCATCAAGTGCCTGTTCACGTTCTCCAAGAGCAATGCTTAAACCGAGACCCTGCTTTTTGTTTTTGCCACATGCATCAAGAATATAGGAGTACTCTTCCAAGTCCTTGAGTAATGGAACTTCCTTTGGAACTGTATAGCAGTCCCCAAAGATTTCAGGATTGATGCTTACAAGAGCATCCTTTAAAAGATCCTTTTCCTCATCCTCAAGGTCTGTGAACTTGATTCCATATGAAAGATTCATCTTTTCAAGAAATTCCTGTGATCCTTCCAGGTCCCCACTGATTCCCGGAAGAGGAGGTGAAAAAGTATAAGCAAGTGACTTGAAAATTGGTTCTGATGCCTTTGATACGATTTTTAATCCTTCATGAACTTCAACTGTACCGCTTTCAATAGCATCATTTAAAATCAATTGATTGACACCTGTAAATCCGTCCTGACCCTGCATATCACCAAATGCACCGATAAGTGCAAAATATGCCAGGTGCTTTTTGTCCATGTCACGAACAGTCAGATAGGCTGAACCTGCACCGCATAAGTCTCTGCTGCCGTCAATTTCAAACAAATGAGGGTTGATGTGGATGACATTGCTCTCAGAAGCAGTGTCGTCCACCTGGTGGTGGTCAGCAACTATAACATCATGCTTGTAAGTGTTGAATTCCTTAATGAATGGACTTCCCATGTCTGAAAAGATAAATAAATCATATTTTTCACTTCTAAGCTGATTTACAGTCTCTTCCTTCAGACGCGGAATCAATGTTGTGTGGAATTGAACATCTTCTTCTTTTAGCGCATTCGCTATAACTGCTGCAGCTGATATACCATCAGCGTCGTTATGAGAAACTAATCTTATAACACTATCATTTTCAATATGCTCCTTGAGCATATCGCAAGCTTCACCAGCCTTATTTAACAAGGAGTGCTGCTTCTTTTGGATTATATCTCCAACCTTCAGGTAATGCACCTTCACTTACATAGTAAGATGCTAATTTTCTGATTCTTGCTTCAATGATAGTTAATCCTCTTTTAGAGTGTAAATCTTTAGGATTTTCTTCTAAGTGGTCTCTGATGTTTACAGCTCTTCTGATTAAGTTTAATAAGTCTTCTGGATATTCACCAGCCTGACCGTTTCTTTTTAAGATTTGGGTGATTCTTTCACCAGTTACATCTTTAACTGATGGAATACCGTATTGGTCTCTTAAGATAATACCTATTTCGGAAGTACTTTTACCTTCTCTGTTAAATTTTAAAATCATTTCTTCAATTTCTTCATCACTGTAAGTTACCCATTCTGGTCTTGCCATAATATAACCTCTTTAAATTTATAAATAAGCCCAATATAAACAGAAAATAATGTTATTCTTGACTAGAATACCATTCGATAAATTTTTTTAATGAATTTTTCCTATGTGAAAACTGATTTTTCTCACTAGTTGTAAGTTCTCCGAAAGTCTTTCCCAGACTTGGAACATAAAATAAAGGATCAAATGCAAATCCTAAATCTCCTCTTTCTTCAACTGCGATTTCACCTTCGACCTTGCCTAAAAAAGTCTTGGGCTCAGAATTGGGGGCACAGTACCCAATAACTGACCTGAATTCGGCATAACGGTCTTGAGTATCTTTCAATAGCTTTAAAATTCCCTGATTTCCAATGGTATCTTGAACATAATGTGAATATGTTCCCGGAAATCCGTTTAAAGCCTTAATGAATAAACCAGCATCTTCAACAATCACAGGTTTGTCAAGTTTACGACTGGCATATTTTGCGCCTGATAAGGCCACTTCCTCAAGAGTTCCTTGGGGTTCTTCATAGCCTAAATCAATATGCTCAAGAGTAATGTCGTAATCTTTGAAAATATTCTCTGCTTCTTTTACTTTATGTTCGTTACCAGTTATAAATGTTATCATATTTTTACTATATTTATGATTTTAATTATATGTTTGGATGGCAATTGACACATGATTGACAGTTGACAATAGACATCATTTGTATGAAAAATCATTTATAAATAAATAACAAAAATCAAAGAAAGCACAAACCAAACAACAAAAATGAAAAAAAGAATATAAAATAATTAAAAGAAAAACCAATAAAATATAACCAAAAATTTTACAAAACATAACCAAAAAAATTGGTTACATATTGACAGTTAAATCTTATAATATTTTATAGACATTAGTTTTTGCATCCTTAAATTTTCTAACCAATCTTTTACTAACCAGGTCATTTAAATCTGAAATTGCGGTATTTCGAGAAACATCAAATAATTTCATATATTGAGAAATTGTTATTTTAGATATGTCACTTTCTAAAAAATCAATCAAACTTTTTCTAACCTCATCAAACAGCTCATACAAATCATTAAAGGTTTGATAGGTATGTTCATCCCCGATTTTGTCAATGAATTCATATACCTCATCATCACGAGTCTCACGATTTTTAACGAATACCAATGCATCGTTGTGAGCCCTGTTGAAAAGGTCATACTCATATTCTGTTGGTGAAATTCCAGACTCTAAAATGTTGCCATAGTCAGACCCGATCAATCCAATGCAGACATCGGAATTAACCACCTCATGAGAGTATATTTCTACAGGATTTTTACCGGAAGCGGAGGTATCCTCAAAACTGAAAACTTCAAAAAAATTATTCAAGACAACATCCTTTTCAATTTCAGTTTTAATATATTTGCGCTCATTTTCAAATTCTCGCATAGCACTGCTTAGAAAAATTTTAAATTTCATAAAATTCCCCCTAAAAATTAAATTAATTAATTATACAGTAGTCATATTAATATTTAAGTTTCTCAATGCTTAAATCAAGCAAATATTGCTTTAAATTTGAAAAATTATTCTCAAATGCAAATATTGACCTCAGTTTGAAAAATTGAAGTCATTTCACAAAAATATAAAAAATAGCTGAATTAAAAATTTAATTAATTTAAAAAAAGTTAAAGAAAAAATAAGAATTAATGAGTGTATCTTCCACGGGATTCAATATCATTAAT
>NZ_CAMJUE010000023.1 GCF_946408925.1 uncultured Methanobrevibacter sp. | reverse complement strand
ATTCGACATTTGTAATTTTACCTTCTAATTGATTTCTTGCACTAAGTTTCATTTTAATACCTCCGATTTATTTTCCAATGATCACTTCAGTTGATTTGATGATTGCAGTGACATCATCACCTTCAGCTAAACCTAATTTTTCAGCAGATTCCTTAGTAATAACAGCAGTAATAGTGTTAGGCTCTGAAATTTCGATTTTAATATTAGCCATAACAGCTCCTAATTCGACATTTGTAATTTTACCTTCTAATTGATTTCTTGCACTAAGTTTCATTTTTTCACATCCATAAGTTTTTACAACATAATATTGTATCGAATTGTATATAAATCTTTCGTTTTTTAGTAAAAATAAGACTTTTTAAATCGATTACCGTATTTTATACATATCGAAAAAAGTATACATTAAATAATATAATAACAAATATAATAACCATGAACATCGAATTAGAATCAATTGGCACTATCCACACAGAATTTAAAGAAATTGAAGGTATGCCAATTCAACCAACCGGAGCAAAAGGAATAAAAGGAACAATAAAAATTAAAGACAAATATGTTGAAGGCCTGAAAGACCTTGACGGATTTTCACATATCCATCTGATATACCTACTTCACAAGGTAGACGGATATATGCTTGAAGTAAAACCGTTTATGGACAACAGTACCCATGGAGTATTTGCAACAAGATCACCAAAAAGGCCAAACCGCATAGGAATGAGTGTCGTAAAGGTAAATAACGTAGATGGCAATACAGTATTCATTGAAAATGTTGACATCCTTGACGGAACCCCTCTTCTTGACATCAAACCCTATGTTCCACAATTATACGAAGACACAATTGACGAGTTAAAAATCGGTTGGTTTGAAACAAAACACCAAAAAGCAAAATCACAAAAATCAGATGGTAGATTCAAATAATCTATCAATAATTTTAAAAAAAAAAGAAATTTAAAAGCTATAAAGTGTTTATAGCTTCAGTAATTAATTTAATAGTGTTTTCAATATCATCCATACTACATACGCTAACAGGAGTATGTATGTAACGGGTAGGAACTGATAAAACACCGGTTGGAATTCCTTCACGGGTTAAGTGGATTGCGGTACCGTCAGTAGTTCCACCATCACTTACTTCCAATTGATAAGGAATTTCATTATCGTCTCCCGCTTTAATGAGTAAGTCTTTAACTGACTGTTGGGTTAAAATTCCTCTTCCGCTTGCATCTGCCAAAATAATTGCAGGACCTTCACCCATTACAACAGGAGCTTCTTCCGGTTTAATTCCCGGATGATCACCGGATAGGGTTACATCAAGTGCAATAGCCAGGTCAGGATTTAATTTGAATGCAGAAGTCTTAGCACCTTTTAAGCCAACTTCTTCCTGAACAGTACCTACACCATAAACGGTAGCTCTGGTTTCAACCCTTTTTAAAACTTCCATCATCACATAACAGCCTACACGATTGTCTAGAGCCTTACCCATAATTCTATTGTTTGGATATTCTTCAAATAAAGCATTAAATGTTATTTTATCTCCAATTCTGACCATTTTTTCTGCTTCTTCTTTGTCTTTAGCTCCAATATCAATAAACATGTCTTTAGCTTTAACTACCTTGTTTCTTTCTTCAGGAGTTGTAACATGAGGTGGTTTTGAACCGATAACACCAACAACAGGTTCGCCAATACTGGAATGGATAGTTACAGTTTGGTTCATCAGCATCTGATCGTTGATACCGCCTATTGTTGTGAAAATAATAAATCCTTTATCATCAATGTATTTTACCATTAAACCAATTTCATCCATATGAGCTGCCAACATTACAGTAGGAGCCTTTTTTTGACCTTTTTTAGTTGCAATAAGGTTTCCCATACTGTCAGTTTCTATTTTATCAGCCACATCTTTTAATTCACGTGTAATAATTTTAGCTATTTCATCTTCAGACCCGGATACACCAGGTGCTAAAGATAGCTCTCTCATTAATTCCATCGTATCACCAAATTAATTTTATAATCTTATATTATTTATAATTTAACACCCAAGAAAGATAACATATTTGACTGTTATTTTCAAAATCAAAACAGTTAATGCAATTACTAGAAAAATAGCAAAGAACTCTACAACATTCATTTCATCACTAAAAATATATTGCACTTCAAACATAATTTCCAGTAGGTGAGAGAATGTCAATTGTAGAAATATTTTTCAGCCCGTCAGGGACTTCCAAAAAAGTATCAAATCAGATAGCCAATAATTTAACCGGCAAAAAAGAGAGTTATGACCTGCTGATTTTTAATGAATCAGAACAGCTAAACAGTGATGATATTGCGATTATAGTAATGCCCGTTTTTGCGGGAAGAATTCCAAAAACAGCACGTGAAAGACTGTCAAAAATCAAAGGAAACAATACTCCTGCAATTGCAGTCGTTAACTATGGCAATGCCCATGTTACAGACTCATTACTAGAATTATGCGAATTATTAAAAACAAATGATTTCAAAATCATTGCTGCAGCGTCCACTGTTAGCCATCATTCAATATTCGATGGTGTTGCAGTTGGAAGGCCTGATGAATCTGATTTGACCAAAATTGATGAGTTCAGTGAAAAATGTATTGAAAAAATTAAGTCCGGAGAGTCACTTGAATCCGAAATTCCAGGAAACTTCCCTTATACCGATTACAAACAATTACCATTTGTTATTGAATGTGATGAAACCCTTTGTGCCTTTTGTTATGATTGTGTCAACATCTGCCCTGAAAATGCAATACCTGACGATGATCCAATTGCAACAAATTTAGACACATGCTCCAGATGTACAGCATGCATTGCAATTTGTCCTGAAGATGCAAGGATGTTTGCCGGTGATGCATTCAATGCTAAAAAAATAGATTTTGAAAAAGCAAACAGTGAAAGAAAAGAGCCTGAATTCTATCTATAGATTCATTCTCTTTTTAGCCACCTCCCTAACATATTCATTTTCATCATTTATTGAAATATCTTTAAGGACTTTTTTACTTACTATTTTTTTAACGGCAATTTCACGAATTCTCCACAATTCCTCATTTCGTGCAATGTCCGTTAACATTTTTTGGTCTTTAATTAAAGATACCGCCCTTACAGATATGTTTTCAGATATTCCCTGCTCATAAATTTTAAATAAACATTTTTCAACTTTGATTTTATTCAATGCCTTAAGGGAAAATTGCTCGTCCTCATTAGCCAAAACTATTCTTATCAATGTTTCCAGGTCATTGATATTATCCAATGTGGATTTGCGTACTGAATCTATTTTAGCATTCTTTAGAATATCAATAAAGTTTTTCTCTTCTGTAATATGTGTTAACGCCTCATTTGCAACTTCTTCATGAGAGGAATTTATTGCAACATAAGTAAAATCCTCTTCGCTTGTAATGGCAGGATTTGTTATTGCATGATTTCTTACAAATTGATCATCATCTTCCAGAGATATTCTTATTAATTCCTTGGTGTTTGACAGATTTTTTACAGCAATTTGGCGAACAAATCTATCATCATCATTGGCTATTACATCCAGCAATACCTCTTCATCATCAATTTTTTTGACAGCCTCACTTCTGACAATTTTATCTGAATCATTCAAGGCGATTTGTTTTAGCAAATGCTCATCATCCAATTTATTTACCAAATCCAATCTTACATCTGCTTTTTTGGAGTTTAATGCAATATTCTGCAGAATATCAACATCTTCTATTTTATCAAATATTAATGAACGTATTTTAGCATTATCTTCTGTCAGTGCAATATTTGCCAGATTGTCTTCATTTTTAATCTTTTTAACGGCTGCCATCTTTACCGATTCATCCTTATCCTCAATTGCTACTTTTTGAAGTATGTCCTCACTGACAAAGGTATCCTTCTCAACACATGCCTTTCTAATTGATTTGTCCTTTGCCTTGAAAACCAAATCATACAATATATCAGCATTTTCAATTTTTTCGACTGAAGCGTTTCTGTATCTTTTATCCTGTGCATCAGTTGCTATCCATGCAAGGGTTTTTTCATCAACAACCTTTTCGAAGATTTCATCAACCTGAGGATTCTTTTTAGTGTTTATTACAACTTCAGCGATGGATTTATTGTTTTCCCCAAGTCTTTCCCATGCAAAACTTCTAACATCAAAAAATTGGGAGTTTTCAGCCGCATCTCTCAATAGCCTTTCATCTTTTACCTTGTTAATTGCAATCAGCCTTATGGCACGGTCCTTAATGTTTTTTGATAAATCCAATGCAACATACTGGTCAGTTATTTGATCTGCAGCAGCTGCTCTTTCATACCTGTCTTTGCTGTTTGTTGCTATTTCCTTTAACAGTAACTGGTCTTCATCTATTTCTAAATTATCGGGAATGACATTCTCTTTTTTTGGTTTTTCATTTTTTTTATCATCTGTTTTTTTAAATCTATCAAATAATCCCATCTTAATTTACCTCCCTATACATTTTATCCAAAAAGCTTGCAAGTGAAATAATATCCTGTGCATTATGTTCAATTATCGGAACAATTGGTCCGATATTATTTCTTTCCAAATAAGTGTCATAATATCCCGGAATATACTGACCCGGAACATCATCTATACGTTTGATATCGAATAATTCCTTTTCTATTGTCTGCAGCTGACAGTTGGGCAGTTTTTCACCCCACATATTTTTTGCAAAATACATCAAATCAAGGTGGGGCAAATCAAGATTTGCATCAATCCTGTTATATATACATCTATTTTTTATAAATGGTACATCAAATGTTTTTCCATTAAATGTTACATGCACCGAATCTTCGTCCAGATGTGAAAGGTATGCATCAATTATGTTTGCCTCTTCGGTGTAGTCCCTTAGGAAATATTGTGATGCTTCTATTGAATCATTTTTTATTTCCGCAACCCCAATAAGTATAATTGGAACATTGGACAATCCTTTAGTTTCAATATCCATGAATTTGAAATTTTCTTTGTCAGTTAAGCTGATGCTTTTTAATACGTTATCCCTGCATTTTTTTGAATATCTGTTATTGTCTAAAAGATCAATTATCTCGCAAAATGACATTTCATCAAGACTATTGAGGAATTTTGCTGCGGCATCACCATACCTATCATGATTTTTAAGTGATTCTATTGTTTCATAACCTTTACTTTTAAGATTTTCTTCTGTTTTCAAACCAATTTTAGGCAATAATTTTAAATTTTGATTCATTTGCTGTTTAAAATTATTATTTTCAATGCTGAAATCTATCTTTTCTTTTTTTGTAATTTTTAAGACATCGCCAAATGAAGAAGAAACAATTTTACAGTCCATAACCTCTTTAAATAATTTGTTCTCATATTTAACCATTAGTTTTTCCTTTAAGTCCTGATAATATGAGGGAGACAACTTTCTTGCTTTATTTTTTGCATTTTCTGAAGGATTTTGTGAGCTAATCGAATTTGACAATGCTTTTTTCAGATACTCTTCAAAATTATAATCTTGCACCATTCAATTAAACTTTATAAATCCCATAATATAAAGCTTTTTAATAAAGTATACTTGATTATTTATAAAATACAATAACATTTATATATTTTAAACATCAAATAGATAAATTGGCTACAAAGTAGCCGGAGAGATAGAAAAAACAGCCAAATTTTAAAATTCATTTCTCTAAAGCTTGTAAAATCAAGCAGTTAGGTAGTTAATGCATAAATTTTCTACCTAACAACCCAAAACTATTTTTTAATTATTTTATCTAATCATGAAATGTTAGAAAAGTATTTTAATATTTTAAACTAAAAATATAATTAATTAATATTTCAGGCTCAAAAATGAAACTAAAATTAGCTATAATATGCGGAATTCTGATATGGATTATCTCATCAGTTTTTACAGAAGTTTTTAACCCGATATTTAACTCAAACCTTCCACACGTCAACATTATTGTTCCAATAATCACCATAATTGTAACAGGATTCTTCGGAATAATATACATACGAAATATTGAAACCAACGAGGTTGTCGAGGGCATACTGGTCGGAATAATATTTGTAATTATAGACATAATATTAGATTTAATAGTTTTCATCCTGCCACAATTACAAAACTCAATTATTGGAGATTATCCTATGCATATCATTTCCATGACAGTACTAACTTTATCAATAACAACATTTTTAGGATATTTAGCTCAAATGAATATTGATTTAAAATAGGAGAAAGAATATGATACCAAAATCACATCCAAGATATGAATCATTACTATTAAGAGATAAGATGGTTAAAGCATCAAAAGAAGGATATTTGGCAGACTCAGCCATGATTGCCCATGGCAGAGGTGAAGCGTTTGATTATCTGATTGGAGAAAAAACCACATATCCCGCAAAAAGAGCAATGTATGTGGCTGTAGCTGCATTATTATTGTCAAATAATCCGGTCATATCAGTAAATGGAAATGCAACTGCCCTTGCATGTGATGAAATTATTGAATTGGCCAAAAGTGTTGATGCAAAAATTGAAATTAACCTATTTTACAGAACAGATGACAGAGTAAAAATCATTACCAAATTATATGAGGATCATGGATTCAAAGATATTTTAGGAACACTCGATGATGATATCGAATATCTGAATGATATAAAAAATAATAGAGCTTCAGCAAGTAAAACTGGAATTTATAGTGCAGATACCATTTTAATTCCATTAGAGGATGGAGATAGAGCGGAAATACTAAAAAAGAGCGGTAAAAATATAATCACCATAGACTTAAATCCACTTTCAAGAACCTCAAAAATGTCTGACGTGTCCATTATGGACAATATTGTCCGTGCAATTCCATTCATGACCAAAATAGCCGAAGACCTGAAAACTCAAGAAAAATCAGTCCTTATAGAATTAGTTAATGACTTTGATAATGAAGAAAATCTTAAAGAATCTTTAGAACAAATTAAATTAAAAGAGTGAATATGATGCAAGTAATGGGAATATCCGGCCTTCCGGGTTCTGGAAAAAGTTTAGTTTCTGACATTGCAACAGAAAAAGGCGCAATTATTGTCAGTATGGGCGACATTATACGTGAAGAAGCTAAAAAAAGAGGAGAAAGTACTAAAGAAACCGCACAAAACTTAAGAACAGAACATGGACAATATATCGTCGCTGAATTAACTATAAAAAAAATTAAAAAACTTCAGGAAGAGGGTAACGAGAATACTATCATTGTTGAAGGTATTAGAAGTCCTCATGAAGTTGACATGTTCAAATATAATTTTGATGATTTCATCATCCTTTCTATTTTCGCAAATCCCAAATTAAGATTTGAAAGACTGAAAAATAGAATGCGTGAAGATGATTCTAAAGATTTTAATGAGTTTAAAAAAAGAGATCAAATGGAATTGGACTTTGGAATCGGATCAGTTATTGCACTTTCAGATAAAATAATAATCAATGAAAGTGATTTGGAAAGTTACAGTGCAAAAATTAATGAATTTCTTCGCGAAGTTAACTTATAATCATTTTTCTTCCAAAACCGCATCTTCGATAATGAAAACACCACTGTCAAGATGCCATTCCTTTTTATATTTTAAGATTTTTAATCTTTTTTTAAAAATCGGCCCGTCAATAGCCAATGTTTCAGCTTCTCCCCCTTCAAAGGCAATGTCAACATAATATTTTTCATTGAGCCTGACTAACTCATCTATTGTTTCATCATCGATTATGCGGCCCAGCCAGGATTCATCCAATCCCCATGCGGCCACTCCACAAATCATTATTTTAAATCCAAGGGAAACAATTTTTTTCATGTATTCAAGTTCGTCAACATGCCAGTAAGGAGAGATTATTTTCAAACCGACTTCACTGCCCAATTTTTCTATTCTTGATTTTTGATAAACGGAATATAGTGCTCCAGTGTAGATAACTTCAACACCCCGATTTTTAAGGTTTTGAAAAGCAATTTTTAAATCGTTGAGTTCCTCTTCTTTAACGCCATCAGTTTCAACAGACATTATCGGAATATCAAGCGCTTCTGCAAGCAAATCAGTAATATGAATATTGGGAACATGAAACATGTATGATTCATCATTTTTAGATTTCATTGAAAGAAGATATTTTACATCTTCTTTCGCTTCCAAAGCGGCATAAACAGCCATAGTACTATCTTTTCCACCGGAAAATAAAATCGCAGCATTCATATTTATCGTTTACGTTTAGTATTCAAGAATTTTTTAAATCTTCTGTATGCCGGAACAACAGAATCCATATAAATTCCGATTATTGCAACAACAACACCGACTCCTCCGCAAACCAATGTGAATTCTAGATTGGATAACATTGATGAATTTGTATTGTTTATACTGTCCTGAACCGGCCCCTCAATGCTTGATGCTACAATTCCTTTATCTAGCAATGCCTGTTCAAAACTTTCCAGTTCAGCTGAATCAACAACCAATACTGCCTGAATTTGAGCATAAGAAAGGGTTTCCCCATATACTAATTTATACCAATCTGAAAATGTCTTTAAAGCTTCTGATGAAGTGTAGTTTTCAGCAAGATCAATATTAATTCTGTCTGATGTTACATTATAGTTCACATAATGACTGTCAATATTTCCAACAATGGACTGGAAATAGTCACGTTCCTTCTCATTGAAGCTCCACAACGGTATTGAAATCGATGTCTCATCAAATGATTTGAAACCCTTCATAGAAGACAGTTCATTTCTAAGAGAATTTGTATCTATGGATGAGGACAAATCAAGATGTAATGTTTCTTCATTATCAGGCATGTTTTTCTCAACAATACTTGCCATAGCTGGCAGTTCATCATATATCGGATCTAAAAAGAATGCACCACCTATAGCACCTATCAAAAAGGCGACGACAAGCACCAACAGCACTTCACGTCTTGGCATGTATTGTTTTAACATTCCTATTGAAAAAACGAAAATCATCATTATAATAAATAAAACAATGTAAATAATTGAAGTTATAATATCCATATATTTCACACGCCATTTAACAGTATATTTAAATATTAATATAATACTTAAAAAAACTTTTTGTGAAAGTGGACTTAATTTACATATATTCTCATATTTTGACTAGATTCCGGCCAATCAACAGTTATTGAATTTTCACCTTTTCTCAGGTGTACATTAGATTTTTCAAGAGTCGACTTGAAATTTATCTTTTCAACTTTTTTTGAACCGTCATTAAGTTTTAAAGTGGATGAAATGTAATTTTGATTAACATTTACATCAATATCATCTGAAGAGACAATGTGAACACTCTGTTTTGACCCCTGTCCCTGGCCATAGACTTGACTGACTGCCTGAGCTATTTTTGATAAATCCGATTTTGCATTTAAGGTATCTGATACATCCAATGTATTTTGAATGGTCGTTTCTGATAGGGGCAATGTAAAAACGATTAATAAAATTAATGATACTGCAAAGATCAACATATATTCAAGAGCAACCTGTCCTTTATCATCCATCATTTTAAAACCCCAAAAATAAGTTATTAGTAAATAACATCATAATGTCACCATAAAATACTGCAATAAGCAAACCCGCAAAGATTGCAGGAGTGAAGGGATAGGAAATTTTAATTGTTATTTCCTTACCAATAAACTCCTGAGCACTGAGTATTTTGATTAGATACATTTCTTTTTGACTGATTCCTCCGGCACTCATAGATTTAAAGTAATATTTATTTTTTCCGTCACCACATTCAAAAACTTCCAGATTGCCATCGATTTCATTGATCAGTTCAATGACATGCTCATCATCAAAATAATAATCATTTACAATATCGCCCTCTTTTAAATCCATAATCGGAATTGTTTTATTAAGTGTTGAATGAATTAAATTTCTCAGATTTCCAATATTCAGCAAAGAAATTAGGAATATGGGTTTGCCTTTGAATACATCATTTTTAATAAGAAGATAAACCAAAAATATCAGCAAAAATGGAAATGAAACGAGAATGCTGTTTACAACTACACTAAACGAAAATGGATATATTGACAATTGAGGAAAAATATTCAAGAAATCAATATTTAAGCCAGTTGGTATTACTGTGGCAATAGCAGTAAATAATTTTACATCACCACCACCCCACATTTTTAATTTCCATAACAGATAAGTAACAATATATGTAATAACCATTGAAATAAAAGAGGCTAAAATGAATTTAATGTTAGTTGAAATTATGGACAAAATTAAATTTGACATCAGTCCAAAAAACAGCAAAACACCACTTAACCTGTCGGGAACATAATTGTCACGAACATCGTAAATTACCGCCAAAATACAAAATAGTATTGTAATAATTATTTGAATCAAAAATATAGTACTAAAATTCATACTAATAGTATTTGAATTTAGAATATATTAATTAGATAGAAAATAAACTCGTTAAATTGCTTTGAAAATGTAAAATTGTAATAAAAATAGAAAAATTAATTTTTAGAATACTCATAAATAGCTTCTAAAAATGATTTAAATAATGGATGTGGCCTATTTGGTCTTGATTTAAATTCCGGATGGAATTGACAACCAATAGCCCATGGATGATTAGGTATTTCAACAATTTCAACTAAAAAGTCATCAGGACTTGTACCTGAAATTATTAAGCCCTTATCCTCTAAATCCTGTCTGTAATCATTGTTGAACTCGTACCTATGACGGTGACGTTCTTCAATGTCAGCTTCACCATATGCATCGAATGTTTTGGTTCCTTCAATGATTTTACAGTCGTAAGAACCTAAACGCATTGTTCCGCCCATGTTTTTGATTTTCTTTTGCTCTTCCATCATATCAATAACCGGATCAGCTATATCATCACCAAACTCGGAACTGTTTGCCTCAGGATAACCGTTACGCCTTGCAAACTGAGTCACCATAGACTGCATTCCAAGACATATTCCGAATAACGGAACATTGTTTTCAATCGCATAATCAACTGCATCCAATTTTCCTTCAAATCCTCGCTCACCGAATCCTCCAGGAATGAGGATACCGTCAAAATCAGATAAAGCATCTTTATCCAACTCTTCAACATCAGAACTTAAGTATTTGATATTTGCCTTTACACCAATACTGGCGGCTGCATGAAGCAAGGATTCGCGGATACTGATATAAGAGTCTTCAAGCTCAACATATTTTCCGACAATACCTATGGTAACCTCAGGATCGGTTGTTCTTAAGGATTTAACAATATCTCTCCATTCATCGAGCTTTGAAGTATCCGCTTCAACATCCAATCCGATTCTTTTAACAATTAACTCACCAATGTTGCGGTCTTCCAAAACAAGAGGCACTTCATAGATTGTACCTGCATCAGGAGTGTTGACCACCGCATTTACATCAACATCACAGAAATGCGCAACTTTGGCTAAAAGCCCATCATCAATGTGAACTTGTGATCTGCACACAATCACATCAGGATTTATACCGACACTTCTTAACTCCTTGGTGGAGTGCTGAGTTGGTTTTGTTTTGAATTCTCCAGCTGCATTCAGGTAGGGAATAAATGTAACATGGACAAACATAACATTTTCTCGGCCTTCTTCATTTCTAAGCTGTCTTAAGGCTTCAAGGAAAGGCTGACTTTCTATATCTCCGACAGTACCTCCAAGTTCCACTAAAACCACATCATAATCCGCACTTTCAGAATTTGCCCTAATCATTTCCTTGATACGATTAGTGATATGAGGGATAACCTGTACACATTCTCCCAAGTATCCTCCTTCTCTTTCCTTGGCAATTACTGATTCGTAAACTTTACCTGTGGTAATGTTAGCCATTCCATCAAGTTCAACATCCAAGAATCTTTCGTAGTGACCAAGATCCAAATCAGTTTCCATACCATCATGAGTAACGAATACCTCACCGTGCTGATATGGATTGAGTGTTCCAGAATCCCAGTTTAAATAAGGGTCTATTTTAATAGCTGAAACTTTTAAACCATATGATCTTAAAATTCTACCCATAGATGCTGATGTAATACCTTTACCTATGGAACTTACTACCCCACCTGTTATAATAATATATTTTGTCAGATAAATCCTCTCCGTTAATTATACTATAATTTTAGTTTTTCATGGTATATAAAAATTTAATTTGGATACAAATTGCTTTTGAAATGAAAAATTTAATATGTTTAAATGTTAAGAATGATAATTATCAAAAGGTGAAAAAATGATTATAGTAAATGCAAAATTACCAGTAAAAGAGGAAAAAATTGATGAAGCGATTAAACAGGCAGAACCATTAATTATCGCATCAAGACAGCACGACGGAAATATCTCATATAATCTGCTAAAAGATGTTTTGGATGATTCTTTAATGTTTTTTGAAAAGTGGGAGACAAAAGAAGCTCTGGATGCACATATGAAAACACCGGAATTCATTGAATTTGGTGAAAAAATTAAAGATTATCTGACCGCTGAATTAGATGTTAAAATTATTGCCGGTGATGAAATCTAGATTTCTCACCTGCTGTTTCTCCAGCTGTACAGTTTATTTGAAATGTCTCGGGATGTTTCATCAAACTGATACTGACCATTATCTCCATAGCTTGCAAAATGAGTTGACTTTACAAACTCAAAGCATGAGTCACCAGGACCTGTTTGGCCATTGCCTCTCCTGCAATACATTCCATGAGCCCTGCCATAGGGACTGACACTCCAATAAGTGCAGTTTAGACATATTTCATCCCCATTATTGACCATGGAATCATAATCCTCATCCTGCGAACAGTCATCATCAACAAATTTTATGCAATTACTGCAGTAATTGTCTTCATCCAATTCCTCTCCACAATCAGGACATAACATGATTTTAATCTCCAGTAATTGTTTTTATGAATTCCTTAATATATTTATCGCAAAATTCCCAGGTATGCTCCCCTTCAGCCTCAACAAATGTTGCTTCGATGTCTTTTGATTTGAGATAATCATGAAAATCCCTGCTCTTTTCAAAAAGAAAATCATCCCTTCCGCAGGCCATGTAAATGTCCGGAATATTCGGACAGTTGTCAATGAGGTATTTCGGATCCTTATCCGAATTTCTGATTTCATCAAGATTTCCAAAAACGGATTCATAATAATCTCTTGACCTTAAGACATTGTCATCATATCTGAAATGGACAATATCATCTGTTATCAGGGCAGGTGAAATCATGCCGATTTTTGAAAAGTTTTCAAAATACTTCAAGCCGTTTCTGACTGCACCATAACCTCCCATTGAAAAACCTGCGATGAAAGTGTCTTCACGCTTGTGGGACAGCAGAAAGATGTTTCTTGTAATTTCCAGGAGTTCCTCTCCGACATACTCGCCGTAATATGCATGGGCATTTTTGTTGTCAAGATAAAAGCTGTTTTCACCGCAAGGTATGACAACTGCTATTCCATGGTCTTCTGCGAATTTCTGGATTGAAGTGTTGGCCAGGAAAATATCGTCACTGCCGTACAATCCATGAAGCAGATACAATGTTTTATACGGCTTGGGTACGATTTCCTCACTGTCCTGAAGGAAATGAATATTGTCTGCCGGTAAAATTACACTAATTGATGTGCGTCTCTGCAAGCTTCTGCACTTGATGTCTCCCCTAAACAAAACCATTAATATCACCTAATCAATTTCACTGATAAACAATGCACGTTTTGACGGCTTTAATTCAAAACCGTTATTCTCATAGAATTCTGTTATTTTATCCTCTGTTATTACAACTATTTTAAGATAATCATTATAATGCTGTTTTACCCTTTCAAGCAATTCCCTGCCTATTCCTTTTTGCTGGTAATCAGGTTTAACAAGCAGGTAATGAATGTAAGCATTCATTATTCCATCATCCATTGCGCTGATTAATCCGACAAGTTCCTCACCGTACCATGCTGAAAATACCGTATCAAAATTCCTCATTGCAAATACCAGCTTTTCCGGATATTCACCTGAACACCATTCCACAGACAAAAACAGCTCTTCAAGTTGCTTCTTGCTAAAATGATGTGTATTCTTATATGTTATTTTTATCTCCATTAAACCACCCTGTATTGTGTCCATTTGTTTGAAAAATACCTGTAAATGTAAATTCCAGCTCTCACATACCAGTCAATAAACATTGCAATCCATGTTCCAAAAACACCGATGCCCATCCAGTCGGCAATGACATAGGACAGAGCTATTCTGCATGTAAACATTACCGCCAGACTGATTAACATTACTGATTTTGAATCTCCGGCTCCCCTGAATGTTGCAGGCACTGTAAATGACAATGGCCATATTATTATTGCAAATACCCCATGCCAGAATACCATTTCAGTTGCCATTTGAGCTGTTTGAGGCGAGAGATTGTATATTCCCAATACCCATGGAAAGATTGCAAAAATCACCATATTGATTGCAAAATGGGATATGAATACTATTGCCAGACATTTTCTATTGTAGTATCTTGCCTGTTCATAATCATTGGCCCCAACACATCTTGAAATTATTGCGGTCAAACCCAGGTTGATTGCAAAACCGGGCAATACTGAAAATATGCCTATTGCATACCCAACTGAATTGGCGGCTATTGCCATTGTGCCGAATGTTGAAACAAGACTTAAAATCAGTATCCTTCCCAATTGAAACAATCCGTTTTCAACACCGTAGGGAATTCCCACCTGCAATACCTTTTTAAGTATGAATCTGTCAAATCTGTGACGGAATGTTTTTTTAATATGTAATGTGTAGTCTTCATCAATGACAAAGTGCAATATTGCCAAAGCCGCCAGAACCCTTGAGATAACTGTCGGAACGGCCACTCCTGTAACATCCCATCCCAGATGATAAATGCAGATTGCATTGCCTGCAACATTCAATATATCACAGACAAGCATGATTTTCATTGGAAGGGATGCATCATTGGTTGTTCTGAATATTGCCGCACCGGCATTATATATTGCAATGAATGGTATCGATAATGCAACAATATATAAATAAATGTCTGCATTGTGCCATACATCAGCCTCAATCTGGCCGAATAGGATGGAGATTAAAAACTGCCTTAAAATGATAACCGCAATCATCAGAACTGTTGATGATATTGTTGAAAACCAGACAAGCTGTGTTGCGGAGTTTTGTGCCTTGTCAATTTGCTTGTCGCCCAAATACTGTCCTGCAACGACAGCACCGCCCGTTGCAAGGGCTGAAAATGAAAAAATAAGAAATTGCATCAGAAAGTCAACAAGTGAAACTCCTGAAATTGCCGCCTCACCAAGTGATGCAACCATGATGGAGTCGGCCAGGCCCACAAAGAATTCCAGGGCATACTCTACAAGCAAAGGTATGAACAGATAAAGCAATGCCTTATTTGAATATAAATAACCTTCAGGAGTTTTGAATATGTTCATAAGTTATCTTATAAAGTTTGTGCGAGGTTTAGGAATTTCTGTTAAAGTAATGCCTTTTTCGCTGCCCGCTTCAATGCATTTTAAAAAGAATGCCATATTATGGGCAAGCTGTCTCATTGTGCCGAGACCCTCTTCATCCTGCATGACCTCTTCAGGAGTGTTTCCGTGAACCATATTCCAGTAAAATGAGGATATAATCGGCATTTGACTGATTCCCAAATATTTGATTAACTGGTCATAGGTTGCAGTGGTTCCTCCCCTTCTTGCTGAGCATACAACCGCACCAGGTTTATTTTTAAATGCTTCGCCGTCTGCCCCATGGGAATTTGAATAAAATGCACGGTCTAAAAATGATACCATTGAGCCGTTTGCACTTGCATAGTAAACCGGTGATCCGAATACAAATGCATCTGCATCATATGCCTTTTTAACAAATTCGTTTACAACATCATTGTCAAAGGTGCATTTCCCTTTTTCTCCGCATTTCATACAGGCGATACAGCCTGTTATCGGTTTTGTTTTAATCCAGAATATTTCGGTTTCAATTCCTTCATCGTTTAGTGTGTTTGCAACTTCGCTAAGTGCAGTGTATGTGCAGCCGTTTTTATTTGGGCTTCCGTTTACTAATAATACTTTCATTTTAATAGTCTCCATCAATTAATCTTTGAACCAGGTAATGTCCTTTTTTAAATTCAAGTGAACCTTTTTTAACTCCTTCCTCATCAAAGGATTCACATTCATCACCTTTTCTTTCGGAATCAAAGATGATGATTGGCACATCATCACGGGTGTGTGTTCCAACACTTATCGGTGTTGGATGGTCCGGAAGTATTGCACCACGGAATTCCTGGCCTTCAAGGCTTTCTATGATAGGTCCGACAATAAACTCGTCAATTCTTTCAATTGCCTTTACCTTTTCTTCAGTGTTTTGGGCATGTCCCGCCTCATCAGGCGCTTCAATATGAATCAGCAATAAATCAGTTTGTTTTAATGCTTCAATACCATATTCACCTTTCTGTTTATAATCGGTGTCAAAGTATCCTGTTGCTCCCGGAACATCAACAATATTCATGCCTGCAAAGTTACCTATTCCCTTCAACAGGTCAACACCGGTAATTACAGAAGCTGTGATTCCGTAGGTCTCCTCAAAGTTAGGTAGAGAAGGTGTCACACCCTGTCCCCATAACCATACCATGTTGGCAGGAATTTCCCTTTTCTTGTTGACTTCATGGTCTTTGAGGTATTGTCTTGCCTCAAACATTATATTTTGAATTTCCTCGGCAAGTTCGCAATCGCCAAACAGGTTGTCAACCAGTTTTTCACCTGAAATGTCATGAGGAGGCATTGTTTTAATTGAAGACAATATTTCTGCATCCTCAATACTGTCACATGAGTAAATAAAAAGATGCCTGTAGCTTACGCCGGTGTAGAATTTGCCTTTAAAGTCAGGGTATTTTTCATTGAAATACTCGTTCAATCCTTTCATCAGCTCGTCGGCCTCTTTGGTTGAGATATGACCTGCATTGAAATCGTCCATTGCATCGCTTTGGCTGTAAATTGTATTGCATCTGAATATCACGTCTTCAGGTTTTGTTGGAATTCCTTCGCTTCCTGCCTCCAATGGTCCACGGCCAGTATAGTAATCGGCAGGATTGAATCCGAATATGCTCATGTTGGCCACATCGGACCCCGGAGTGTACTGTTCGGGAACATTGTTTGTAAATCCTCCGAACCCCATTTTTGCCAATTTATCAATGTTTGGAGTGTTGGCCACCATCAAAGGGGTTTTGCCGTCCAATTCATCTACAGGATAGTCACTTGATCCGTCTGGAATAAAAATTACATATTTCATATTATCATCAAAAAAAGTTAAAAATAATTAGTATTTAGTTTTTAAAATACTAATTAAGTCGGTCAACATTGCAGAAGCAGTTTCAAGGGAACCTGCTCCAAGTCCAATTACAGAAACTTCATCAGCTAAATCTGTTTTAATTGTAGCCATGTTTAAAGTTCCGCTTACATCATAAGAACTTCCTCTTTTTACCAAACGAGGAGATACCTGCAGGTTATCAGGTGATACCTCAGCTATCAGTTTTATTAGATAATCATCCTTTTTGGCCAGTTCAATGGCATGGGAATTGATTTTTGAAATACCTTCAACCTTAACATCACTGTATGTTGCATCGATTCCTAAAAGTGAGTTTGCTAAGATTACTGTTTTACAGGCTGCATCAATACCTTCGACATCCTGTGTAGGGTCAGTTTCTGCAATACCCAATTCCTGTGATTCCTTAAGTATCACTTCATATTCTGATCCTTCCGCAGTCATCCTTGAGAGGATATAATTTGTGGTACCGTTAAGAATTCCTTTGATTGATTCTATCTTGCAGGAGGATAATGTGTCTTTTGTGAAATTGATTATTGGCATGGATCCGCCGACACTTGCTTCATATTTAAATTCAACACCTGCCTTTTTAGCAGCTTCTGTAACTTCTCTGAATTTTAAAGCCAAATGTCCCTTATTTGATGTTACCACATCTTTTCCCTGTTCAAATGCCTTTAAAGTTAGGGAAAGTGCAGGTTGTGCATCTACGATATTTGTAGGAGTTGCTTCTATAAGACAATCATATTCGACAGCATCAAGTACATCCGCACCATTTTTATCAGAACCGTATTCAGGATATGCTGACAGTTTTCCTTTTTCTTTTTTAGTTTCAACAAGCAGTTTTTCATCCAAACCATCCTGACATATTGCAGATGAAGATGAGTCGGCTGCAGCAACAACCTTAACATTAACTCCTGTTTTATCTTTAATTAAATCCTTTTTCATGGAAAGCGCATTGGCTACACCCTGGCCAACAGATCCAAATCCCATAATAATAACTTTACATTCATCCATAATAATCACTATACCTCATTAATCACTAACAAATCCTTTTCTTCGGCAATTTCTGCAATCTTATCAAATACAGCATGTTTTCTGCCAATTCCAGCTTCAATATTGATTAATGCAGTGGATTTTTCTTCACCATTTAATTTGATGTCAAATGCCACAATGTCAACATCTTCAAGTTCATTAATTCTGTCCACGGTGTCCCTTAGGTCCTGGTCTACAATGTGGCCATGGAAAATTGTGGTGATTCTTTCCTTTAAAACCACACTATCCATTTCAATGATGGAAAACCCCAATTCCTCAAATCTGTTAACTACCTTTTTTAGGTCTTCATGTTCACCTTCAATTGTCAGTTGAACTGGAACATTGCCTTTTTTGTTTTTATAATCTCTTTTATGGATTACAGTTACGAGATTTGCACCAAGACTGCTTACCGGTTCAAGCGCTTTAAGCAATTGTCCCGGAGTATCCATAAGTTCAAGAACCAAATTAATTCTCATATAAAATACCTCTTAATTTGTCCAATCAGCTCTTTTAACGATGAGATTTCCGTCTTTGTCAATATTGGCATTTCTTAATATTTTTTCAGGATTCTTCTCTTTGGATTTGTCTTCGCGTGTTAAGTTTAAATTATCTGTAATGTACCAGGTTTCATCTGAATCCGGAATGTCTTCTAAAATCTTTGAGAATTTTTCTATAATGTCTTCTGCATCTTTTTCGATTGTCATGAATTAAAACTCCTAATTAATTAATAATATTAATATTTTGTTAATCAACATTAATAAAGTTAAAGATTGAAAAAGAAAAAAAGTTATCTAAAAATAACTATCTGTAATATTTTTGAATATCTGTATGTGAATATTATCTGTTTAAATCCTCCGTATTCATGTGCTAGGCCCAAGACATTTGCGCCACGACTGCAATCAATTGGAATCAAGGAACAGTAGAATCAAACCCCAATCAGAACGCTTACAATTACATCTAACATCACACAGTGTGTTGCACACAATAATGGAGTCACAATACCAATCGCCGCCAATAATCTGAACCCAATCCTGACACCGCTTGCATCGGCCAGACTGTTAATCATTGTCAAAAACAGGGACACTATCACTGAACGCTTTAACTTAGGATTTCTAATCAATTGCCCAACTTTTAAAGCACCCTCTCTAAAATTAATAATAAAACCTCCAATAAATAAAAAAATATCATGTAAAGTGCTACAAAAGAGTGTTAATTCTTTGTGAGTCATTTAATACTGAAACGACAATATTTTTATAAAGGATAAACTTGTATAAAATAAGCCATGAGAAATTAATTAAAAAGAAGCATATAAACCTTTCTAAAATAAAAAAAATGTAATGAATAATTTACAATAGCTTGAAAATTATTCCAAAAATTAAAAAAATTGTTTCAAATTATCCCAAATCTTTATTCTCAAAAAAAAAAACAAGTTTTGAAATAAGTAATCTGCATCCTCAAAAAATCAAATATCAATACTTAATGAACAAAATTGCTCTTAGTTCGTAAAATTGATGTCCAATTAAACTAAACATTTATATTTGATGAAAACAATACCAATAATAAGCACCACTACCGTGGAATTAAAAAAATATAAAGGAGAAAAATAAAATGAGCGAAAGAAATAATCTTGTATATTTTTTAAATTCAGTTAAAGACTTATTGCCATTTGACAACGAAAAAGATTTTACAAAAAAATTAATGAAAGCAAAGAATTCAGAGTAAAAATCCAAAAAATAGTTTATTTATCCAAATTTTTCGGTTGGAATAATGAATATTCATTTACATTGACTCCAAGAGGACCATACTCCGTTGAGCTAAAGCAAACATGTTCTTTAGATAATCTATTTGAAGTCCCTTCCAAAAAGATTGAAGAGTTGGATTTGCCTGCAATTCGTGAATTCATAGTTAACAGAAACGTATATTTCCTGGAAGCAAGTGCTACAATATTATACAAATCCAAAAATCAGCTTTCGAAAGAGGAATGCATATCATATATACACTCATTGAAAAACTATATTCCACCCAGTATCATCCATGAAGCATACAATAGCATCAGAAATTTCAAGATATCAAAAAATAATTCCATTATTTCTTTAGATGAAATTGATAATATGAAAAATGGTGTCAATGCCAAAATTAAGAAGTTAAGTAATCTCTTTGAAAAATATGAACCTTATACCAATCAGATTATTGTTTTGGGAACAATGGATTATATGAGAATTGCACTTCGAGAGGCAAATACTGATTTAAAGGACACCTTTGATTTAATGATGTTCATTAAAAGGTATCTTTCATTAATTGAAGAATTATATGAAAGCATAACCTCCGAAGAAGAATTCATATATATGGATTTAGGTTATCTGGAAGAAATCTTTGATCAGTTCCAAGAATTTGTAAGCAATGAACACCACATTATCAAAAGAATCGATGATGATGATTTTGATGAAAACTTATTCTATTAAGAAAATACTCGTTTTTTCAACAGAATAGACAAATCATACGTATTGACTAACCAGAATCTCCAATGACTAAGACATTACCTTATTTAAAAGGAAAATTATATGATAAATGGGATGTTTACAATACTTAGAATTTTTCTATTCCAAATATTGTGAAATGTCTGTATCCTTTAAAATTTTCTTTCTTAAAATCTTGTCAATTCCTGTTCCGTATTGTGCAGCCTTTTTTGGTCTGTATGCTATCTCATAGTCAAGACCCTCTTCAAAGGCCAGTTTTCGCAGTATGCTTTTTCGCATTTCATCATGCATGGAAACTATCTTTTTGTTATCCTGAATGTTTAATGCCAATTCCACAAGGTTTTTATCCAAAAATGGCAGTCTTAACTCAACTGAATTGAGCATTGAGCATGCATCATCCCTTTCAAGGTTTACATGATACATATTGGCAATGTCATGTCTTATATCATAATTTAGAGTGTCATTGACAAAGCTTTCAAGGTATCGTTTGTATCCTCCGAAAAGCTCATCGGCGCCCTGACCGGATATTGCTACCTTCAAACCGTCCTCGGCCACCATTTTTGTTGCAAAGTAAGTTGTAAGGCCAACTCCAACCTTCATCAGATTGTCATCCCCTATTGCCTTTACAACACTTGGCAAAGCTTCACGAAGCATTTCCTCTGTCACTTCACATATTTTTAAATCAAGATTCAGGAATTTTGCAGCGTATTTTGCGGCTTCAATGTCATGTGATCCCTCTTTTCCCACGGCATACAGTTTTATTTTCAGCCCTATGTTTTCGGATATCTCACCCAAAAGCATTGCAAGATATGAGCTGTCAAGACCTCCTGAAAATATTACACCGACCTCATATAATCCTTCGATTCTTTTTGAAACACTCAACTTTAAAAGCTTGTCTATTTTACTTACATCACCTTCAAAGATTTTTTCATGAATCGGTTGTGCTGGAGCTATATCTTCCCAGTTAAACAGGATATGTTCAGGCTTTAATGTCTCAATTTCACTGAAACCGACTTTCCTTAAGGCATCACGGGTTGAGGCAAATCCCTTTAAATCATCATTTTCAGCGTAAAACAATGGTTTGACTCCCAATTGGTCTCGAGCAATGGCAAGGTTTTCACCGTCCCAAACGGCAAATGCATAATCACCGTCAATCAATCGGATTGCCATCTGAACTGCCTTAAGCAGGTCTCCATTATTATAAAAATCAATCAGATGCAGCAATGCTTCGGCATCGGATCTGATTTCGGCTTCAACACCGACTTTATTGACGAGATTTCTGATTGTCCTGAAGTTATAGAGCTCACCATTGAAAACCACAACAAGATTGCCGTTGCCTACAGGCTGAACTTGAGATACCCTGTCGTTTAAATCATAAACGGAAAGCAGGTTATGGCCGAAAGCAATCTGATACTCACCGTCATCACTGAAATCATCCAAATCAATATTTTCATGAATTTCATCCAGATAGATTCCTGATGCGTCAGGACCTCTGTATTTAGAGGATTTCAACATTTTTACAATATCACCGGCATTAACTTTACCCTGTAAACCCACTATAGAACACATAATCTTACCTTCCTTTCATCGGATTGAAACCAAATACCTTCCCTGCCAGCATGAATGCCAACGGATTGACAACCTGGCTGACCACAAAGTAAGCCACTATCCATCTAACCGGCCACAAATAGAGCAGCATGTCCACCGGAAGCTGACCTATTGGAACGCCGAATATCAAAGGCATTATTAAACTCATAATAAGACTTATGAAAAATGCCAACGGATTCCACAATCCTGTTTTCATGCCTAATTTAAAACCGAATATCTTTCCTGCCAGTTTCAGTCCCAGTGGATGGACGATTAGATTAACTAAAAAGTAGGCTACAACCCATCTAACCGGCCACATCAAAAAGCATATCCATACAGGCATTCCCATAGGTGTTGCAAAAATCAACGGCATTATTATGCTCATTATCAGACTTATAAAAAAAGCTATCGGATTCCACAATTTCATTTTTATTAACTCCTTATAATCTTAAAATACCAAAAATCTTTTCTTTGAAACGGTTAACAATCAATGCACCAAAAATTCCAATTATTGCTCCTGCTGCAACATCATCCGGATAATGTACACCACAGTATACCCTTGAAAACAGTATTGCGATTGCAAAAACCAGCAAAACTGCACTTATAGCAAGATGATATTTCCTAACCAATTTTTCCATGTTGAAAATGAATACTGAAACTACTGCAAAAACTGAGGATGCATGACCTGAAGGAAATGAACACGGATCATCTTCCACAATAAGCAATCTGACATTATCCAATGCCATGAAAGGTCTTGGTTCCTGAATGATATGCTTTAAAAGCAATGTTATCACATCCGAAAAGAGAAGTGCAATCAGTGCAACAATCGCCACTTTTTTAAGAGTTTCCCTTTTCGATATTTTTGCATACAAAATCACAATTATCACTATCAGCAGCAGAAACACGAATCCTCCTAAATCAGTTATTGCAGGCATTACCGCATCAAGGAACGGATTTTGTAAATTATTATTAATATATATGAATAGATTAGTATTAACTGACATTAAAATCACCTCAGAAAAATGGTACAATCGAATATACCGTGATTAAAACTACAACTGTTATGATTACAATGGCCCCCATTGGAACCTTTTTCCATGCAAGACATGCGGCCACAACTGCTCCAATCAAACCTATATACCACAACTGATTATCAACAGTCAAAACCCCCGGACATATCAAAGCCGCAAGTGCGGTATATGGAATCAGATTCAGGAATTTCTCCGCTTTTGGAGGGAAATTCAGTCTGTCGATAAATAATGCCGGAATCAGTCTTGGGATAAAAGTTACAAGAGTACAACCCAAAATTACCAACGCCATATAATCCATTAGCCATCACCTGCAAGCAGATATTCATCATCAACTATATACATTCCGATTCCCGCCCCGACAAGGGTTGAAACAATCAGCGACCAGTTTCCTAAAAACTGGCCCAAAACAATATTTAAAACTGCCGTGATTAACACCAATAAAGCAATCTGTCTGTTTTCCTTGATTGCAGGTGTTAAAATTGCAACAAACAACGCATACAATGAAATATTGAAACTGTTTGTAACTATTACCGGAAGAAGATCAAGAATTACAACACCGATTCCCGCTCCCAGACACCAGCTTAACCAGGCAGTTATTGCAATTCCAAGATATATCCAGATACTTGAATCCTCACTAAGTGAAAACATTGCAAATGACTCATCAACAGTTACATGTGCTGCAAGGATATTCAACGGCAAATTCGAATCTTCAACCTTGTTTAAAACACATGTTGACATTACAAAATATCTTAAGTTAACAACAAAATTGGTCAATATGATTGCCATTGCAGTTGCACCGCTAAGCACCATTGAAGCGGCAATAATTTGACCCGCTCCGGCATAGACTAAAAATGACATTGAAATTGTCTCAAGCGGAGTCATTCCTGCCTTAATTGCAATTGCCGCATAACCAATTCCCATCGGAACATAACCGAATGTAATCGGAATACCTTTTTTAGCACCGTCGATAAATTTAGCTGTTCGTGAAATAATATCTCTCCAAAAAATTAAAAAAAGTGTAATTTAACTTAATAAATTACTGATCTGGTCGGTTGTTATTAAACCTAAAACCTTCATATCGCCATCAACAACAGGCAAACAGGATATGTCAAATTTACGCATCATACGAGCAATCTCTTCTATCGTATCCTCTGCATGACAGTATTTTACTGTTGTTGTCATTATGTCTTTTAGCTGATTTGAATTTGTTGCAATGGATTTGGATAAATCCCAACTTGTAACAATTCCGATAAGTTTATAATCATCGGTTACTACCGGAATATGTGTTACATGCTTATCCAACATCATTTTTGCTGCATCCTGTACATTGGCGTTTTCACGAATTGTCACTATTTTTTCCATCATCAAGTCTTCAACTATGCTTTCTGATAGGAATTTAGAGAGAATGAAGTTAAGCTGTCCTTTTTCAAGTAAAAATGCATCATGACCATAATTGGATTTTATTTCTGAAAATGATACGTCAACATTGTTTGCGTTCAAGGCTGTTACCATCTCCGTACTCTGTTCGGTCGGATATAACCAGTCTGAATCAACAGAAATTATATGCACCTTGGATTCAATGTTATTGAATCCATCAATTAATGAATCATTGATTCTTAAATCAAACAGGTCAACAGCTTTTGTAATGTATAAATAACTATTAGCGTCAAAACGTTTGACAAATGACTCTCCCTGATGTTTCAGGTAGCTTTCAACCTGAAAATCAACAGAAAAGTCATAGCTGATTTCATCCTTATCCTGCAGGCCCCTTCCAAACTTGATATCCATGGATTCATCACTCAAATACGTAATATGGGCAATCATACGTGCAAGAGAAAGTCCGTTTTTGGGAAGCTCTCCGGTTTCATAGTAATTTCCCTTATTCCAGTTCGGGTCGGCGAATATTGCCTGTCTGCCCACATCATTAAATGCAATCTGCTGGGGAGAAGACATTGCAGTTGTTGCAATAGGAATGGCTTTTTTCATCATTTCGGGATATTTCACCATCCATTTAAGAACCTGCATTCCGCCCATGGATCCTCCAATGACGGCAGTCAATTGACTGATTCCGAATGAATCCACCAGTTTCTTTTGAACATTGACCATGTCCCCTATTGTAATTACTGGGAAATCCAAACCGTATGGTTTATTGGTTTTTGGATTTATTGAACTTGGACCGGTTGTTCCTTTACATCCTCCTAATACATTTGAACAAATTATAAAGTATTTTTCACTGTCCAATGCTTTTCCAGGACCGATTACTATTTCCCACCAGCCAGGTTTTTTATCACCTTTATGCCATCCGGCGGCATGTGCATCACCTGTTAGAGCATGACAAATTAAAATAGCATTAGATTTTTCCTTGTTAAGTTCACCATATGTTTCATAGGCTACAGTAACATTATCCAGGACTTTACCACTATCCAATTTAATCGGTTCTTCAATGTGGAAATATTTTGTCTCCACTATACCAACAGATTCTTTAATCATTTATTTTCTCCCAATTCTTAATTTATGCATTGCATGTTTAGCGGCGGATTGTTCGGATTCTTTTTTATTTTTTCCTCTTCCGACCCCCATTTCTTTTCCGTCGATTAAACAGGCCATGATGAATGTCTTATCATGAGGAACACCATATTCCTTTAATACTTCATAGCTGATTGACCATCCTTCTGCGTCACCATATTCTTTTAATGCTGATTTGTAATCTTCAAAGAAGACTCTTTTTTGGTCAATGTATATGAAAATCCAATCGGAAACGAATTTTCTTGCAAATTCAATACCTTGATCAATAAATATTGCTCCTAAAAATGATTCAAATATGTCAGCAGTTATGGATATTACTTCATTTTTGGTTAATTTGGATTCTTCAGCTGAAACGCGAAGGTAATCTTTCAGTTTTAATTTTTGAGAGTAATATATTAATGCATTCTGACAGACAAAGTTTGATCTTATCTTTGTCAGTTCACCCTCCTCATAGTTTGGATATTTTTTATACAAATATTCAGATACAATTAAGCTTAAAACGGAATCTCCTAAATATTCCAATCTTTCATAATTGTAATCTAATTCATGTATAGTTGCATATGAAGCATGAGTGAATGCTATTTCATATAAATGTTCATTTTCAGTCTCAATATTAAATTTTTCAAATAAATTCATTTTTAAAGCCCAGCATAATTAATATATTATTATTAAATATATAATCAAACTTATATATAATTATATATAACTATAGTTATAAATATTACTTTTCAAATGCTCTCGCACTTTCCATTTATATACCGAATGCCAAATTAAAATTAAAAAGGATTTGGTAATATGATAATAAATTGGAAAGAAGAAATAACAAAAATTGACCCTGACATAAAATTCAGGGCACAAGGCGGATGGCTGAAAACCGTTGAACAATTGGATAAAAGTGTAAAAAACGGATACTCTTTAGTTGGAGATTTTGTGCAAGCAGGAGACTTTGAAGAAGAATACAGCGAAGGAATATATCTTGATTGTAATAAAGAAGGAACTGCTAAAAAATCTCAGCTGGACTACAGATTATTCAGATTTAAAGATGGAAAAGTTAGACTGCTCGATATGGTAATTGACGGCAAACAAGGTTGGGCAGTTGATTTGTGGGATGCATTAGAAGGAGAAATTTAATTTTCAGAAATTTCATCCCTCAATCTAAATCTTGAAAACCCGGTGAGCTGAATATTTTCACGGGGATCAAGATTAACCGGTTCCTGCAGGAGAATTATCTTATGGCTTAAGCTTTCAGGCAATTCCTTTCCCTTACCGTCAACCATGCCTCTGAATCTTACGGTGAAATCTCCGGTATCTGCAATATTCATGCTCAGCTCTTCACTGGTAAGCACCTCATCAAAAAAGTTTTCCAAATCCATTGTTTCAAAAAATGGAGCAACATAACTTATGGCCATCAATCCGTTTTCATTTTCACGGATTTTAACTCTTTTTTGATCCAAATCAATACTTTCACCATTTTTTAAGGTCAATTTAATATTATCAGCAAGCTCATTGTTCAGCATAGAATCACTATCCGATATGGCAAAACTCACAGCATGCACATGTAGGCGCAAAATATGAATCATCAGGCTCAACAATAGCTTTTTGGGCAAATAATGTTATGTTGAACTTAGGATGATACTCATCGCTGATCTCTTTGGTAACAGGAGACAGACCTCTGTAATAAACCGGCCTGTAACCGGTTTGAGAAATGTCAAAGTAGAATTTTTCTCCTGTTGAAAATTTATTGAAATATTCTTCAAGTTTCAGTGCCTGTTTTGGAGAAATTGAAAATGTGAATCCCATTGTATCATCACTTCTCTGCCTGATTCCTGCATTGGTAATGTCTACTGCCAGTATGTCATCATTTCCTCTTACAAAAACAACACAGTTTTCCAAATCCACTTCATTTTCACGGGCAATGTCATTTAAATCGGTCATGTCGAATCCTCCTAAAAATTTAGTTGTACCTAAATTAATTTAATATAAAACAGTTAATAAAGTTATCTAAAAAAAGTTATATTTAAAATTATTCGGTGATGAAAAAAAGTAGTTTGAAGAAGATTATCGAAATAATCTTCACAGTTTTAACCAACTTATACTAATCTTTGTCTAGTAGTTGGTTTTTTATTTTGCCAGCTGTATCTTCTGATTCTTTTAGATTTACCAAATCCACAAGAAGCACAGACTTTTTTACGTATATGGTAAGTGTTTTTACCACATCTTCTACATCTGATATGGGTTTTTTTATTCTTTTTACCCATTGATGGAGTTCCCTTTGACATTGATACACCTCCTT
>NZ_CAMJUE010000022.1 GCF_946408925.1 uncultured Methanobrevibacter sp. | reverse complement strand
AACATACAAGCCAGTTACAACCAATAGCCTTAATCATAGCTACTGTGAATGGCATTGTAACTTTACCTTCAGCTACTGCAATTGCCTTTGCAGAAATTGCATAAGCTGGTGCGGTTGCATCAGTAGGAGTGATTCCGCCCATAAATGCTAAAACATATGCTACGAATAAAGCACCTACAAAGTTGAAGATCCAACTTAAAACCCAGTTTTTAGCGAGACCGCCAACAGATGCGGAACCGTCTAAAACACCGATAGTCATAAACATTACGTTACCGGTAAAGAGTTCAGATCCTGCGAGAACAACAATGATCAAACCAACAGGGAACACTGCACCGAATACGAATTTTTCTAAACCGATTGGAGCGCCTGCTTTTAACATGCCTGCGCTTGCTACTACAGCTAATAATCCACCAAATGCAATATATGCACCTGCTAAGAAGGATAATAATACCACATTAGCGATACCAGCTGAGTTTTTTGCTCCAGCAGTTGCGGAAATTGCTTTCGCAGTATCTACTGGACTTTTAAAAGATGAACTCATTTTATCAACCTCTTTTTTATTCCCTTTTAAATTAATTTTTATAATACTGAATGAATCCCACATTAGTTCAAAAAGTATTATGATATTATATATAGCAACACTATATAAAAAGGATTTGTCATTAGAACTTAAAAGAAATATTTAAATACTACAAAATAATAAAAATTAATATAATGATAAATCATGATGGATTATATACACATCGTGATAAATTCCTTTTTTTAATTAAATACAATATAATGAGATTTTTTATTAATGTTAACGATTGAAAATCGTTGGAATTATAAAAAAAATATGTTAAAATAGTGAAAAATAATATTTTAAAAAAACATCAATATAAAATAAATACCCCCACCTACTTTTTTTAACCAAAACTGCAATGACAATTAACATCATCAAAAAACAGTCAAATAAAAAAAATAAAATATCATAAATGAAAAAAAAATGAAAAAAAAATAAATATAACAAAAAATTTCAAATTATACAAAAAAATTCATGGAAAAATAAAAATCAAAGTGAAATTAACAAAAATTGATATGATAAAAAAATATCGATTACAAACAATTTTCCACAAAAAAATAATTAATAATAATTATATTATATTATAATTAGGTGAGATGATGAAAATAGAAAAAATCGATGCAATAAACTACAAAAACGGCACTGCCAGAGACACTAAGGAAAAAGTTGTGAAAGATGAAACCGTAACATTAACCATCAACGGAAACATTTCACGCAGCTTATCTGCAATTGAAGATTCCCTAAAGGAATTTGCAGTAGGATATCTGTTCAATGAAAATATGGTCAGGTCCCTGGAAGACATCAAAAAAATAGAAATCGACGGACCCCAAATCAATGTTGAAATTGACGATACACTTCTTAAAACAAATGAAACAGTACTGTGCTCCGATTCTGCAGGAGGATGGAGAAGCAAAATAAAAGAAGTAAAACCTGTAGAATCAGATTTTCAGGTTGATGTTCACGAACTGATTAATCGGATTGAAGAGCTTAAAGACAATGCCGAAATATGGCAGGCTACAGGAGGAACACATGTAGCAGGAATAGTTTACAACAATCAGTTCATAGTAAAAGAAGATGTCAGCCGCCATGTTGCAGTTGATAAAGTGATAGGATACGGCATATTAAACGGTTTTGATTTAAATCATTCCTATGTAATTTACAGCGGAAGAATGCCTGCAGACATGGTCATTAAAATGACAAGAGCAGGAGTTCCTATTCTGGCATCAAATGCAGCTCCCGCCAATTCAGGATACAATATTGCAAAAAAAGGAAATATTACATTGGTCGGCTTTTTAAGGGGCCAACGCTGTAACATTTATAATAATCAGAATAGGATTCTATTCTAAGACTGTGTGTCTTGCCTTAAGGTCGCTTTCTGTTTGATGCATTTTTTCCATCAATTCAGATACAATAGCGTCCAGAAATACAAGAGTGGTTAGCTCAAATGCAGTACCCAAAGGTGTCAGTGAAGTGTAATTCCCATGAATTTGACGTTTCATGTAATTTTCATCATCAACTTCTTTTTTGGTTCTGCCTTTAACAAGAACAAAACTATCGGCCAGTTGACCTAAACTGGATTCAGGGTAAGATGTTAAAGCTAAAACTTTTGAACCTCTATTTTTTGCGATTCTTGCTGCAGATACGATAGTGTTTGTTTCACCTGAACCTGAAATTGCAACTATACAGTCATCCTCATAAATGGCCGGAGATATTGTTTCGCCCACCACATATGCACTTAAACCCAAATGCATCAATCTCATGGCAAATGCCTTAGCAGCGAGTCCGGATCTTCCGGCTCCTGTAACAAAAATATTTTTAGAGTTTATAATAATGTCTTCAAATTCATCAATCGCATTTTCATCCAAAAAATCCTGCGCACTTTCAATATTGTCCAATATAGCTTTAATAGAGGTTTTCATTATTTCCATTTTATCTAACCTACAAATCAATATTAATAATTATGATAACAATTTTATATATAATTAATGAAATTTGAAAGTAAAGGGCTTGTCAGTTTAGAGATAAATGGTGAAGTTTATGACCATAAATTGTATCAAAGTCTGGAATCATTATCAAGAACCGGATCCCAAAGGCAATCCGCAAAGGAGCTTAACATATCACATACAGTATTTAACAGAAGATTGCTTAGAGCGGAAGACAAATTAGGTGTTAAAATTACCAAAAAGGTTGGAAACGGCAGTTACTTAACTGATGATGGTTTGAAACTGCTTGAAGAATTTAGAAAATATCTGATTAAAATTGAAAAAACACCCAACATTACAGTTGCCGGCGGACACATCAGCACCGGGCTTTTGGAAAGCATAGAAACTCCTTTTGACATTAACATCTACAGCAGTTCCGACGAGGATGCATTTGAACTTGCTAAAAGAGGTGCGGTGGACATTTTGACATTGGATGATCCTTTAATCGCATATGAAAGGGACATAAACTTTATGCCGATTGCATATGACTATCTTGTTTTGGTTTCAAGTCCCGAGTCTAGAATCATTGAAAGCATTTCGGATTTGGAGGGCCTTGACTTTGTAAACGTCAACGGATCTGCACAAAGGCTTGCATGGAACAGTCTTAAGCATTATGACATCGAATACAATATTCGGGAAAGTGTCAATTCACAGTTCGATGCGTTCAAACTGGTTAGAAATTCCAAAAACTTGTATACATTTTTAAATGCCAGTTATTTTAAGGGAAATGAACTTTTAAAGTATGACACCCAACATGTAATCAGTGTCGTTAAGGTTAATGAAGATAAGGCCCAGGTAGATGAATTCATAAGATTTTTGCTTAATAACGCCCAAAAATCCATTGAAAATCAGGGTTTCACTCCGATGGGATGAGATTACTTTTCAAATGCTCTCGGCAAAATTTGAATATAAATAATATTAATAGTATATGTATTCACTCATGTTACAATATGTTTTTGTGCAGGTGCATACACACGACCAATATGCACTTTCAAAACATTAAAGAATGATGAAACACAATATTAAATTGAAAGATAAAAAGGCGATATTATGGTTAAAAACAGAGATTTACTAGCAATTGGTCACTCTGCTCATGATTACATTATTAGAGTGCCTGAATTTCCAAAAGCTAATTTTTCAGCTCCTATAACCAAAATGAAAACTTTCAATGGTGGAGCAGCTGCAAATGTAGCTTGTGTTGGAGCGAAATTAGGATTAAAAACTTCACTTGTCTCTGCAGTAGGTGGAGATTTTAAAAGAACAGAGTATTATGAACATATGCAAAATTTAGGCATTGACATTGATTCATTGATTATGGTTCCGGGTGAGGAAACTCCGACAGCATTTGTCCTAACCGATGACAATGACGACCAGATCAGTTATTTCTACTGGGGCGCTGCCAAGGAATTTGCTGAAAGCAAAGTTCCGGTAAAAGCGATTGAAAATGCTGAAGCGGTTCACCTTGCAACCGGAGATCCTGAATTCAATTGGAAATGTTCACAGGAAGCAAAAAATCAGGACTTGCTTGTCTCATTTGATCCGGGTCAGGACCTTGGAATGTATGATACCAAAAAACTGGTTGATGTCATCAAAAACACCACCATCCTCTTTGGTAATCATCATGAAATCGAAAGGATTCTTGAGGCATTGGAAGTTGACCTTACCGGTTTAAGGGAAATGGGTCCTAAAATCATCGTCAAGACCTGCGGTGCAAAAGGCTGTGAAATCTATTCCAGTGAAGATAAGATATTCATCGATGCGATTCCAACCGAAGCTGTTGACCCTACCGGTGCAGGAGATTCTTATAGGGCAGGATTCTTATCAAGATTCTTAAATGGAGAATCACTTGAAGAATCAGCCAAGTTTGCATCATCCGTTTCTTCATTCATTATCCAACATCAGGGTTGTCAAACCAACATGCCTACTTTTGATGAAGCATTTGAAAGAATGAGCGAATTTTACTAATTCCCTACATTTTTTCAATTTTACTTTATTTTTCTCAATACCATCTTATTTTTCTCATATATTCTTAAAATTTCTATTTTTTAAAAAAAAATTGACTTAAATCAATAAAGTTGGAATTAAAATTAATCCTATTAATTTAAATACTATTAAATTAAAATAAGAAATTATCAATTTAATACGAGAAAAAGTTAAAATAAATTTGACTGTTTTAAAAGACAATTGAGGGATTGATAATGACACAAATAAGTGATGCAAAAAAAGGAATATTAACAGAAGAGATGAAACATGTTGCAAAAATAGAGAATGTTTCAGAAGACTTTATCCTAAAATCAGTAGCTGAAGGTACCATAGTAATACCAAGCAATGTCAACAGAGACATAGAAGCATCAGGTATCGGTGCAGGACTTAGAACAAAAGTAAACGCAACCGTTGGAACATCAACTGATATTGTTGATTTTGACGAAGAGGTATACAAGGCACAGGTTGCAATCGACAACGGTGCAGACTGTCTTATGGAATTAAGTATTGGCGGAGACCTTGATGTGATAAGGCGCAGGGTATTGGACATGTCTCCACTTCCTGTAGGGTCAGTGCCGGTATACCAGGCAGCAATTGAAAGCATCCGCAGAGACGGTTCCGTAGTGTACATGGATGAAGATGACCTATTCAACACCATAGAAAAACAGGCTAAAGACGGTATCGACTTCATGGCTGTTCACAGCAGCATCAACATCGAAACATTAACCAGACTCAAAAGACAGGGCCGTGTAACCGGACTGGTATCACGTGGAGGATCATTCATGTCCGGATGGATTGTAGAAAACGAAAAGGAAAACCCATTGTATGCAAACTTCGATTATGTATTGGAAATTGCAAAAGAGCATGACGTGGTACTGTCATTGGCTAACGGTATGAGAGCAGGATCCATTGCCGATTCAACCGACAGGGCACAGATACAAGAATTGATCATTTTAGGAGAGCTGATTGACAGATCACGTGAAGCAGGCGTCCAATGTATGATTGAAGGACCGGGACACATTCCAATCAATGAAATTCCAACAAACGTAATGATTCAAAAGAAAATGTGTTCCAACGCACCATTCTATATGCTCGGACCAATCGTATGTGACGTGGCACCTGGATATGACCACATCGTATCCGCAATCGGTGCTGCATCATCAGCCAAGGCCGGAGCCGACTTCATATGTTACGTAACCCCTGCAGAACACCTTGCACTGCCAAACCCTGAGGATGTAAAAGAGGGAGTCATCGCAACCAAAATAGGAGCATATGCAGGAGACCTTGCAACCGGTCAAATTGACGGTTCACAAGACCTTGCAATGGCAGAAGCCCGTAAAAGACTTGACTGGGAAGCACAATATGAATGTGCAATGTTTCCGGAAGCCGCACGTGCTAAAAGAGACCAAAGACCACCTGAAGAAGAAGACACATGTACCATGTGCGGAAACTTCTGTGCGGTTAAAATCGTTAACGAATGGCTCGACCAGTCTGATTCCGAACTGATCAAATAGATTACTCACAATCTATTTCTTTATTTTTTTTTCAACCGAAATTACCATCATATTCAGAATATTGTGAAAAATATATATTAACCCACTTTCAAATAATAATATAACATGCATTATTATTCATGTTAAATTTAAAAAGGTGAAAAAATGAAAAAGATATTAATGGCTGGAGTAGTATTACTCGCAATTTGCATCACCATCGGTGCAGTGAGTGCTGAAGGATGGAGTTTCGACTTCTCATCAAGCGACAGCACCAACTCCGATGGAGGACAAGTAAAATTCGATAACGGAAAACTGAACTTACAAGGTATTGACTTTACCATCCCTGATGGATACAAAGAAAACGAAAGTGCACAAAAATTAGCTGAAAAAGCTGATGATCCAAAAGATGCAAAATACTCATTATGCTCATTCATCAATGGAGATAAAGAAATCATTACAAAAGTATACTTCTCAGACAATACCCAATACAATAGTTTAACTCCTGAAGACGGCACTTCTGTTGAAAAAACAATGGCTGGAATCAAAGGAATTTACTTCGAAAACAAATATAATGACAACACTCCAACATTTGAATTCATCAAAGATGGTAAAATCGTTGAAGTTAACGGACCGGATGATGCAACTATCGAATCCGTAATCAAATAGATAAATCATTACGATTTATCTTTTTCTTTTTTTAACACCACCAACTATTTTTCAAAAAGTTAAAATAATCTTACTCTTATATTATCATATATAGGAGTAGATACCATGGAATCCATAGAAAACGCCACAAAAGAGGAACTGATTGACACCATCGAATCCATGCAGGAAGAAAACGAAAAGGCAAAGAAGGAACTGATGGAAAAACTCAGAAAACTTGAAGGCGAACAGCTTAAAAGCAATATCAGCAACCGCCAGCTTGAAGGAAAAATCTGAGAGCTTAAAGGTGAAATCAAGTCATTCAAGAAAAATCCGCTGATTCTTGCAACAGTGACCGAAGTGTTTGACGACAACCAGGTGGGCATCCAGGGAAATGTCGGCCATGAGTTTCTGGTAACATATCCCAAATCAATCAACACAGAACACCTAGAGCCTGGTGCAAGAGTGGCCCTGAACCAGAACAACCTGACGGTCGTAAACGTGTTTCCAAAAAAGAAAGACAAAAACATTACCGCAATGGAGATTGACGAGCGTCCAGACATCACATATGATGACATTGGAGGTTTGAAATATCAGATTGTGGAGATAAGGGAAACCGTAGAGCTTCCGATAAAGCATCCTGAAATATTTGAGGAAATCGGAATTGACCCTCCAAAGGGAATCCTATTATATGGTCCACCTGGAACAGGCAAGACCCTGCTTGCAAAGGCAGTGGCCAATGAGACAAATGCAAGGTTCATCAAGCTTGTCGCATCGGAATTTGTAAACAAGTATCTCGGTGAAGGTTCAAGGTACGTGCGGGAGGTGTTTGAGCTTGCACGGGAAAAAACCCCTGCAATAATATTCATCGATGAGATAGATGCTATAGGAACAAAAAGGATGGGCGACACCAGCGGAGCGGACCGTGAGGTGCAGCGTACACTGATGCAGCTGTTGGCGGAACTTGACGGTTTTGACTCAAGGGGAGATGTCGGAATCATCGGTGCAACAAACCGTCCGGACATACTGGACGATGCGCTTTTAAGGCCAGGCAGGTTTGACCGTGCAATTGAAGTGCCGACACCTTCAAAAAAGGGAAGAAAACATATCCTTGAAATCCACACAAAGCGCATGAAGATAGATGACGATATCGACTTCGACAAGATCAGTGAAATAACCGAAGGATTTTCGGGAGCCGACCTCAAGGCGGCATGCACCGAAGCCGGAATGTTTGCCATAAGGTCTGCTCGGAAAAAAGTAATTACAAAAGATTTCCTTGATGCAATCGACAAAATCATTGAATCGTCCAAATTAAAATAATCTTTTTATATTACAAAAAACAATATTATCTTATTATAAAACTTATTTTTTTATCATAAGGAGAATAATAAATGACACATTGGATTGAAAATATAGCAACTGAGCTTGCTAAAAGAGATGTAGAAGAACATATTATCGCAAGTGGAACCTCCATATCCGGTTCCATACATATTGGAAACTCATGCGACATATTTATCGCAAATGCAATCGGAAAAAAATTAAGAGAACTTGGAAAGGAAGCTAAAACAATCTGGATTGCAGATGACCATGACCCACTAAGAAAAGTTCCATATCCTTTGCCTGAAGATTACGACAAGTACCTTGGAATGCCATACTCAATGATTCCATGTCCGGACGGATGCTGTGCAAACTTCGTTGAACACTTTGAAAAGCCTTTGCTTTCAGTGATGGACGATTACGGCATTGAAATGGAAACCAAATCAGGTTTTGAAATGTACAAATCCGGAGTATACAACGATTACATAAGATTATCATTGGAAAAAGTGGATGAAATCAAGGAAATATTCAACGAATACAGAAGAGAACCACTGGCAGACGACTGGTTACCTTACAATCCAATCTGTGAAGAATGTGGACGTGTAAACACAACTTACGCTTATGACCATGACGGAGACATCATAAAATACAGATGCGAATGCGGACATGACGGTGAAATGGACATAAAATCAGGTAACGGTAAATTGACCTGGAGAGTGGAATGGGCTGCAAGATGGAAAATCTTCGGAACAACATGTGAACCGTTCGGTAAGGACCATGCCGCAAGTGGCGGATCTTATGATGTAAGCAGTGTGATTTCAGAGCAAATCTTTGACTATCCTGCGCCATACGCAGTCCCATACGAATGGATTACCCTTGACGGTGAGGCAATGAGTAAATCCCACGGAGTATTCTTCGCTCCTGAGGAATGGCTGAAAATAGGTCCTGCTGAAAGTCTTAACTACTATCTGTTCAGATCAAAACCTATGAAGGCAAAAGACTTCTCACCAAAAATGCCGTTTTTAGACTTTATAGACAGTTTCGACACTGTGGAAAAAGTGTTCTATGATGAAGTTGAAGCTCCATCAGAAAAAGAGGAAAGAAAATTCAGGGAAATCTACGGAATCGTTCAAATCAATGAAGGAAGTCCTCTGCCTTTCAGACCGCCTTTCAGATTCCTTGTCAATGCATATCAGATTGCAGGCGATGATTTGGAAAAAATCTTCGATATTCTTAAAAGAAATTCACAGCTTACCAAAAGCTTTAAGGATAAGGAATTTGGTGATTTGACCGAAACTGAACTTGCGCAATACCGTGAAAGGGTTGACAATGTAATCTACTGGCTTGACACCTATGCACCTAAATTCGTAAAATTCCAGGTGCAGGAAAAAAGCGTGCCTAAATTGCCTTTGACCCCTGAACAAGACAATTTCCTTGCAGAGCTTGCGGATTTAATGGAAAACAATGATTTTGCAGATGCGACCGCATTGCACGATGCAATGTATCAAATCCTTGAAGCCCAAGAATTGAAACCTCAAAAAGGATTCCAGGCAATCTATAAAATGATACTCGGTCAAAAACAAGGTCCAAGAGCAGCATCATTCCTGCTTAGCTTGGATAATGATTTTGTAGTAAAAAGATTAAGAAAAGAAGCTTAATCTTTTTTAACTTATTTTTTAACATTACGATATTTTCGTAAGATTCACTAAAAACCGAAAGCAATATTTCAAAATTAAATCAGACTTTTAAATTCCTTTTTCATTAAAAGTTCATCCACAAACTTATAGTCAAGCTTTTCAAAAACATCAATGAGAATGTCATCTTTTGAATCAAAACTGACCACGATGCTTTTGAATTCATAGTCCATTGCTATTTTTTCAAGCTGCCTTATCAGCTTATAGGATATCTTTTCCCGGTCGTCATATGAGTTTAAAAAAAGAGTGACGATTTCGGCGGATTCGGAGTCATATACCCTGAAGCTGGCACAGCCTACGGTCTTTTTATAGTTGTTTAAAAGCAGCACTACCTGAGGTTCTTCAACCTTGCATCCGAATGATGAGCACATTTCTATAAATCTTTCATCCCTTTCATCTGTTACTGTTATCTCCATTTATTTCACCTCTGTAGTGTTTCCGACTTTTTTAAGCTCCTCATCCCATATTTCAGGATTGTTGCATGAGAATTTCAAAAACAGATCCCTGCATTTCAAATCGTTTAAAACCACCACTTCCACACCATTGCATTCAAGCAGGTTTTCAGCTCCCATCAGGGTTTTGTTCTCTCCGATTACCACTCTTGGTATATTATATAAAATTACAGCACCCGAACACATAGGGCATGGAGACAATGTGGTGTATAATGTGCATTTTGTATAATCTTTAAAATCAAGACGTCCTGCATTTTCAATTGCATCCATTTCAGCATGAAGAATAACTGATTCGTTCTGTATCAGTCTGTTGTGGCCTCTTGAAATAATTTCTCCATCCTTAACAAGAACAGCACCTATCGGAATGCCACCTTCCATTAAAGATTTTTCAGCTTCCCTTAAAGCTTCGGCCATAAAATAAGTATCGGTTTTCATAAAAAAAATAAGGTTATAGATGAAATTAATTCATCTATTTGAATCTGTTGAACAATCCTTTGTTGGATTCTTTTTCCAATTTTTCTTCAAGTTTTGCAACTTGTTTTCTTAAATCAGAAATTGTTTTGCTGGATTCATTTGATAGTTTATCATAACTACTTTCTTTGACTTTGAGTTGTGTTCTAAGAGTGGAAATTTCTTCTTTATATCCGTCAACTTCTTTTTTGCTTTGAGCTTCGACTTCCTCTTTATAGTTTCCAAACTCAATGATTTCAGCTCTTAATTTGTCAACTTCTTCGGAAAGGTCAATGTTTTCTTTTCTGGATTTAGCTAATTTGTCTTTGGCGTCTTTGATTTCATTAACTAATTTATTATTTTCATTTTTGACCTTATCTACATCAGTTGTATCCAATTTAGCTTTAAGATCGGATATTTTAGCTTCATATTCCTCCTTGATGGTGTCCAGTTCAGATTCTAATTTATCAGCTCTGACCTTATTGACTGCACCTTCAGCACCTAATTTACCGATGTTGTTACTTAAATCAGCGTTGATGTCTAACTGGTCGAAGTATTTTCTTGTGGTTTTTTCAAGTGCTTCGGTTAATTCTGCTTTAACACTTTTTAACTCAGCGTTTTCTTTTTTAAGTTTAGGAATAACTTTATTGGTTAAGTAATTAAGTTCATTAGATTGATTAGATAATTTTTTATCCTTATCTGCTAATTTCTTTTTCAAATCATTATTTTTAGAAGTTTTTTGTTTAGGTTTTTCTTCTACAGGTTCTCCCACAACTTCAATTTCCGGTTCGTTATGAACAGGCTCTTCCTTAGGAGCTTCCTCAACAACTTCTTCAGTAGCTTCAGCAACCTCTTCTTCGACAGGTTCTTCAGCCACCGGTTCTGCAGTTTCCTCAACCTTTTCTTCAACAGGCTCTTCAACCACAGGTTCAGGAGCTTTAGTTTCAACAACAGGTTTTTCAACTACGTTATCTTCTTTTTTAGTTTTGTTTTTAAGCTTGTCTAAATCTAATTTTACTTTTTGACCATACATAGCGTTTATTGGTTTATCATCAGACATTAAAATCACCATAATAGCAATTATAAATTATAAAAATTCAACTACGAGATACATTATAAAATTAATATTTTGACATATTTAAGTATTTTCTAAAAAACTTAATAATGAATGAAAAACAATAGTAAATTACTAAATTAATTTTTGTAACTTGTGGGGATACCATGGATTATTTTGACAGATTAGAAAAAGAAACCAATCACCTATACGATATAGCTAATGAAGCACGTTCTAAAGGTTTGGATGTTGAAACAGAAACCGAAGTGCCACTTGCAAAAGATTTAGCTGAAAGAGTGGAAGGGCTTGTAGGTCCTGAAGGTGTGGCTCAAAGGATTAAGGAATTAGAAAAGGATATGGATAGGGAATCCGTTGCCTTTGAAATTGCAGCTGAAATTGCAGACGGCACATTCAAGCTGACCGGAGAAAAGGCCGAATGGAATGAGGAACAAAGATCAGACCAGGGTCTGAGAACTGCCCTTGCGATTTTAACAGAAGGGGTTGTGGCAGCTCCCCTGGAAGGTATTTCAGATGTTAAAATCAAGGAGAATTTTGACGGCACAAAATATATTGGAGTATATTTTGCAGGACCTATCAGAAGTGCTGGAGGTACCGCCGCCGCACTGGCCGTTCTTTTAGGAGACAAGATTCGCCAGGCAATCGGCATTGACGAGTTCAAGCCTATTGATGATGAGATAGAAAGATACGTTGAGGAAGTTGAACTTTACGAATCCGAAGTTACAAACCTGCAGTACTCACCAACACCAGAAGAAGTGAGATTTGCAGCAAATCATATCCCGGTGGAGGTTTCAGGTGAACAGACCGACCAGGTTGAGGTGTCCCACAGGGATTTGGAACGTGTTGAAACAAACAACATTCGTGGAGGAGCCCTGCTTGCGATGGTTGAGGGAGTTATCCAGAAATCCAAAAAGATTAAAAAGATTTCCAACAAGCTAGGCCTTGACTGGGACTGGCTTGAGGAATACTCAAAACCAAAAACCAGCGACTCATCAGATGACGGTGACGATTCCGATGTTGTCCACGAACCTAAATACATTCAGGATATCATTGGAGGACGGCCGATTCTCGGATATCCGTCAGAAAAGGGCGCATTCAGATTGAGATACGGAAGATCACGTAATACCGGTCTTGCGACAATGGGAGTTCACCCGGCAACAATGGCATTGCTTGAGTTTCTGGCTGTGGGAACACAGCTCAAGATTGAGTATCCCGGCAAGGGTAACTGTGTGGTTCCGGTCGATTCAATTGAAGGGCCAACAGTAAAGCTTAAAAACGGTGATGTGATTTATCTCGATTCGGTTAAAAAAGCTCGTGAAGTCAAAAAGGATGTTGTTGAAATCCTGTTTTTAGGAGACATGCTCGTTGCATTCGGTGAATTTTTAAGAAACAACCAGCCATTATATCCTTCCGGATGGGTTGAAGAATGGTGGATTCAGCTTTTGGTGAGAAGTGAGAAGTTTGACAAGGACAATACTGATATTGATTTGCACAGACTGGAATACGATTACATACCTGCCGTTGAGGCATTCCAATTATCCAAAGACTACAATATCCCTCTTCATCCAAAATACACATATTGCTATAATGATGCAACAATTCAGGATATAAACGCTTTGATTGATTTGCTTGAAGCATCAAAATCAACTTACAAGAAGGATGAAGGTATTAAACTTGATTTATCATATCCGAAAAGGGTTTTGGAAGTGTTGGGCGTTCCGCATATAGTTCGCAACGGCAAGATTATCATCAACAAGGACCACTCCTATGCGCTGCTTGTAACACTGTCAAAAAGGCTGCCTGAGATGAAAACAACCATCGAAGCGGTAAATGCCGTTTCACCTGTGGAGATTAAAAACAAGGCTCCGGCATATATAGGCACCCGTGTGGGAAGACCTGAAAAATCAAAGGAAAGATTAATGAGACCTGCCCCTCACGGTTTAATACCAATCGGCAATTACGGTGGAGCCAGAAGACTGGTTGCAACTGCTGCTAAAAAAGGAAACATCAAAGTGGAAATTTCCAGAAGAAAATGTACCAATCCCGAATGTGGAATAAGTTCATTCGGTGCGCTCTGTCCGAAATGTGGCCATCCTACTGAAATAGGCAAGCCTTCACAAAAAAACATTCCTCTTGCAAGCATGCTTAAAAAGGCATCAGACAATGTCAAGGTAAGGCGTGTGGATGAGGTCAAGGGCGTTGTCGGTATGATTTCAGAGTCCAAACTCCCAGAACCGATTGAGAAGGGAATCCTGAGGGCAAAGCATGAAGTGTTCACATTCAAGGACGGTACAATACGTCACGATTCAACCGACTTGCCGCTGACACATTTCATTCCGCGTGAAATCGGAGTTACAGTTGAAAAGCTTCATGAAATGGGATATGAGAAGGACTGCTACGGCAACCCTATTGAAAACGAGGATCAAATCATTGAATTGAGGGTTCAGGACATTGTCATTTCAGACAATTGCGGAGAGTATTTAAGGCGTACCGCACAGTTCATCGATGATGAGCTTGTAAGATATTATGATATGGAGCCGTTCTACAATGTCAAGGACAAGGAGGATTTAATCGGACATCTTGTTGCAGGCCTTGCACCACACACATCTGCAGGAGTGCTGGGCCGTATTGTCGGTTTTACCAAGGCTCTTGGATGCTATGCGCACCCTTACTTCCACTCTGCTAAACGTAGAAACTGTGACAGTGACGAGGATGCTGTGATGCTTCTTTTGGATGCGTTGATTAACTTTTCAAAGACTTATCTTCCAAATACTCGTGGAGGAAGTATGGATGCTCCTCTGGTTTTATCCTCAAGAATCGATCCCGAAGAGATAGATGACGAGTCACACAACCTGGACATATTTGAAAGGTTTCCGGTTGAGTTTTATGAAGAGACATACACACCCCACAAGCCTGCCGAGGTATTGGAGTATATCGACAATGTTGAGATGCATTTGGGCACTCCTGAGCAGTATGAGGGACTGATGTTTTCCCATCACACTTCAAACATTCATGCGGGACCTACGGTTTGTCTTTACAAGCGTCTTCCTTCCATGAGGGAAAAGGTTGAGGCTCAGATTGCACTGGCCGAATCGATTCGTGCGGTTGACCAGAGAGGTGTTGTTGAAAAGGTGCTGTCATCCCACTTCCTGCCGGACATCATGGGTAACTCCAGGGCGTTCTCAAAGCAGAAGGTTAGGTGCACAAAGTGCGGTTCAAAGTACAGAAGAATGCCTTTAACCGGCAAGTGCAAGTGCGGAGGCAACCTGATTTTGTCCGTTTCAAAAGGGTCAGTTACCAAGTATCTTGACATTTCAAGAGAGCTGGTTAACCGTTATCCTGTATCACATTATCTTGAGCAGCGTCTTGAGATTCAGGAGTTCGGTATCAATTCCCTGTTTGAAAGTGACAAGTCCAAGCAGAGCTCGCTTGATGTGTTCTTCTAGATTACCAAATGCTCTTGCACAATCAGTTTTTAATATTATTAATATATGAAATATCAGAGTATATAAATAATGTTCGATGCAAGACGAACAATTTATATACAATAAAATTCTAACTATTAATTAGATGTTCGTATCGATACGAACGATAATTATACATGTAATTACAAATATTAATCCAGTTGAGAGACAACTCTCTCGCACTTGGATAATAAAATTTTTACTAAATTAGGAAAATGGTGTGAAAAAAATGGAAAAAATTTCAGAATTAGGAAATAATTTAGATAAAACCGTTAAAATCAACGTGGAAAAAAATAACGGTATTAAAGAAAGATTCAGTTATGAAAAACTAATGAAATCATTAATAATGGTTGAAACCCCATTCTTTGAATCTGACAAAATCATAGCAACCGTAGTATCTCAGCTATACGATGGAATCAAAACAAAAGAAATCAAAAAAATCGTGCACGAATGTCTGGAAGACATCGACCCTGAAATCGCAAACAAATACCTCGCAAGTACCCAATTGAAAGTAAGAACCTCAAGAGATACTATTGAAGCATTCGACTTATCAAAAATCGCAAACACCTTAATGGAAGAAACAGGTGCAAGCCAAGAAACCGCTTTTGAAATCGCCACAGAAACCTGGAAAGAGCTCAAAAAACTAAATGTGGAATACCTTACAGCTCCAATGATCAGGGAAATGGTCAACACAAAACTCATCGAATACGGTCTGGAAGACTTAAGAAGCCGCTACACACGTTTAGGTATCCCTGTATACAACATTACCTCACTTATCGAAAACGGTAACAGGGACAATGCAAACATGATCCACAACCCAGAAAGTATCCACAAGCATGTGGCAGACGAAGCATTAAAGCAATACGCACTCTTAAAAATGTTGCCAGGACACCTTGCAGATGCACACATGGCCGGTGACATTCACATTCACGACCTGGAATTCTTCGCAGGAAGACCTCTCAACTGTATGCAGCATGATATAAGAACATTCATCAAATACGGTTTGAAAGTTGACGGTACAGGTGACCACACCTCCATTGCAGGTGCGCCAAACCATATGGAAACCCTTATGAACCACACCGGTGAAATCATGTTGGCCGCACAGCAGAACATGTCCGGCGGACAGGGAATGAGTCTCTGGAACGTGTTTGTTGCACCATTTGCAAGAGGAAGAACCTACGATGAAATCAAACAGTCCGTACAGATGCTTGTATACAACCTCAACATGGCATACGCAGCACGTGGATCCCAAGTTCCTTTCACAAGCATGGCACTTGAATTCGGTGTGCCTGACTTTTTAAAAGATGAAACCGCATACGGACCAAAAGGCCAAGTTGTCGGAACTTACGCTGACTTTGAAGAAGAAACAAGATTAATCCAAAGGGCATTCACCGAAACATTGCTTGCAGGTGACAATGAAGGTAAACCTCACTTATTCCCAAATACAATTTACACCTTAAGACCTGAAACAATGACCAGTGAATACGAAGATGACATCAGACTCGTACACGAACTGTCTGCAAAATACGGTTCATCCTACTTTGTAAACATGTTCCCTGAATACCGTGGACAGATGGCAAACTACATGGGATGCAGAACATGTCTGCAGGACACCTGGACCGGTGACTGGGACCAGGACTGTTTAAGAACAGGAAACCTCGCATACGTAACCCTTAACTTCCCAAGAATCGGATACCAATCCAAAGATGAAACCCAGGTCTTCGAGTACCTCGACGAATACATGGACCTTGCAGTGGAAACACTTATGCTTAGAAGAGAGCAAGGTTTAAAATGCCTGAATGACTTCCACATATTACCTTTCCTCAAACAGCAAGTGGCTGAAGATTCATACTACAGAATCCAAAACTCAACATTATCCTTCGGTTTTGTAGGACTTAACGAAATGCTGTTATCCCTCTTCGGTGAAGGAATTGAAAACCCGGACGCAAACAAGTTCGGTGTAAAATGTCTTGAATACGTAAACCAAAGAGCTAAAAAACTTCAGGAAGAAACAGGAGTCAGATGGTCTGTTTTACAAACTCCTGCCGAATCAACCGCCTACAGGTTTGCAACACTCGACAAAAAACAGTTCGGCGATCAGGCAATCGTACAAGGTGAAGGAAATGCAAACTACTACACAAACTCCTCACACGTACCGGTTGACACCGGATTATCACTCATTGAAAAAATCAAAATCGAAGAGCAGTACCACAGCCTAACTCCTGGCGGACACATCTTCCATGCATTCATGGGAGAATCATACTCAGATCCTGACTCCTTAATGAGTTTAACCCACAAGATTGCTCGCAAATCCGATATCGGATTCTGGGCTTACAGCTCAGCTTTAAGCTTCTGTTTAAAATGTAAAACTTTAATGAAAGGATTGAACAATGTATGTCCTACCTGCGGTGAAAAAGAAGATGTGGAATGGTATGACCGTATCACCGGTTACGTGCAACAGGTGGGTCGTGCAAAATCAGCATCAGGTGGATGGAACCCAGGCAAACGTCAAGAGTTAATTGACAGAAGAAGATTCGAAGATAACTAAATCCAGTTATCTTCACACACCATTTTTTTAATTAATACAAAACACCATCATTAATGCTATTTTTAAACATCAATGAAAACCATCATACTATCCAGTAAGCCATTTATACGAAAGCTAGTAGAAAATTGAGAGATTAAAATGCTTTAACATAAATTTACCGTCTAATCATTGCGATTAGATGTGTAAAAAACATTCAAGGATTTGAAGATGAAAACTATATTTGCTCAAATTATATACTTTTTAATAATTAATTGATTCTTATTAAATCGTATAAACAAACCACATTTATATAACTGTTATTATAGAAATATTATATGATTAGTCTGATTAGATTAAATCAACTTAATGAGGTTATGTTTAATGAAAAAATTATACAAATTGTCATTATTGCTGGTGGCAATAATGATTTTAACAATGTCCGCAGCAAGTGCGGCAGATACAAATGACATGGCCGATGTAATATCAGAGGAAGAATCAAATTCCCTGGAACTTGATGAATCCCTCAGCGAAGCTGAAGCTTCGGGAAATGATGACGTATTGGCTGATGACGGAACCACATTTTCTTCCCTTCAAGATGAGATTGATGGGGGAGGAAATTCAGTAACTTTAACTAAAAACTATACAAGAATCGATAGTGACAATGACATTAATATTACAAAAGATATCACCATTGACGGTAAAAATGAATATAAAATTGATGCTGATAAAAAAGGTAGAATTTTTGATATAAAAAATGCAGAAGTAACCTTAATCGGCATTACTTTTGAAAACGGTAAAATTAATCCTGATTATGGAGGCATCATATGTGCCAATAACTCAAAATTGACTATTATAAACTGTACATTTTATAATTTTTTTAATTATAATAGAAATTCCAATTATGTAGGTTGGGGAGGTGCAATAAGTGCTATTAACTGTGACAGCTTAACTGTTGACAACTGTAAATTTATATTTTCTTCTTATGATACGACTGCAGCATATGGTGGAGCAATATATTCCAACAACACAAAAAACAACATCATTAAAAACTCACGTTTCACAGGCATGGCCGCTGCTGAAGATGGAGGAGCAATTTACATTATCAACAGTGATGGAACAAATACCATTTATAACTGTGAAATCTACGACAATCAGGCAGGAAACAATAACGGCGGAGGGTTATATGCTCAAAACCTCAATATAACCGTAGACAAGTGTTACTTCCATGACAATTCCATGAGAGGTAAAAAAGGAGCGGCAATATTTTTTGAAGACGGAATAATTAACCTTACCAATTCCAAATTTGAAAATAATGATTTGAATGGTGCACTACAATCAATCAGTATTTCAGGCGATTCATTATTGATTGTGAAAAACAACACCCAACAGATGTATGACATAACAGTTTTAGAGGAAAATGCATTTACTCAAATCAAAAACGTTACCATATTGGAAAATAAAACTATAAGACCAACTTCTAACTCTGTTACACTTACCGCTGTTGTTTTAGATGTTGATGGCAATAAAATTTTTGACACACGCTTCAAATATACTGTTGACGGAGAAAAACTCGATTATACATATAATCCATATATAAAAAATTATAATTACAAATACACAATACCTGCAGAAAAGAAACTTTACACTATAAGTATGGATTATAACACTACCGCGTATCCAAGCAGTTTTCCTCCACTTGAGGACTTTGATATATTTACCGGTGCAATCGACAAAACTCCAGTAAAAGGCACTTATACTGACTTACAATCTCAAATTTATGCCACTCCTGAAGGAGGAGTATTAAACTTACCATACAACTTTACATACAACCTGGAAGCAGATGGAGATAACTTCCCAAATGGAGTAATCCTCAACAAAACAATCACAATCAACGGTAACGGATACAGCATCAGCGGAAACAACTCAAAAAGAGTATTTTATGTAGATCAAACCGATTTAAGTATAAAATTAAACAATATTACATTTATAAATGGTAATGCAACAGACGGTGGGGCAATCTATACCTATGATTCAAATTGGTACTCCATTGACGTATTCATAGACAGCTGTACTTTCATAAATAACACCGCATCAGTAGATGGTGGTGCAATTTGTATGGCACAAGGTTCATACAACTTTACCGTCAACAAATGTACATTTATAAACAATACTGCGTCAACCACCAACGGTGGTGCTATTTACTATGGAGGAGACGGAAATGAACTCTACCTTACCGATTCAATATTCGAAGGTAATGCCGCTAACGGATTAGCCAATTCCCTATATGTAACAAGCTCTTACGTATATTTAGAAAATAACAAAATCAACAAAACATTTGCAGAAATTGTATTCGACGGAAGTTATACCAACAAAGCGAACATTACTGTTTTAGAAAATAAAAGTGTTTTTGTCAATGGCGGAGAAACAGTTCAACTCAACGCAACTGTCACTGACAATGAAGGAAACCTGATTTACAACGAATATAACGAGATCACAGTAAATGGACAAACAATTACTACAACCGCAGGCTATGAAAAGTACACAGCCGAATACACAATGCCTACAACTATCGTAACATACCCTGTAAGTCTGACTAATGATTTCAAAATAGCCAATGAAGAAACTTACAAAAACGGTGAAATCACAAATACAGTTCCTGGAACATACACAGACCTCCAGACAAAAATTGATGCCACCCCAGACGGCGGAGTATTGAACTTACCATACAACTTCACATACAACCTTGGAGTAGACGCAGACAAATTCCCAAATGGAGTAATCCTAAACAAAGCAATTACAATCAACGGTAACGGCTTTACCATCAGTGGAAACAACTCCAAAAGAATATTTATACTTGAAAAAGAAGTAAAAATTAATTTAAATGACATTACTTTTGCAAACGGTAATGCAACCGAAGGTGGAGCAGTCTACCTGGGTTGGGAGTATGATGATGTAAACATCACAAACTGTATATTTGAAAACAACACAGCAGTGGAAGGAGGAGCAATCTTCAACGGATACCATTACATAAACGTTGATTCATGTACCTTCAAAAACAACACAGCAACCGAAAATGGTGGAGCAATCTTCATTCAGGGTGATGGAGAAAACAAAACAATCAAAAACTCCAAATTTGAAGATAACAACGCTACAAAAGGAAAATCAATATACATCGACTGTGCAGACGTGTACTTTGAAAACAATATAGTAAACACCAAAGAAGCAGAAATTGCAATTAATGCAAGAATAATGACCGAAGTTACTGCCACAGTTTTAGAAGGACAAAAAATCAAAGTAAAAGGCGGAGACAAAGTTCAACTCAATGCAACATTAACTGATGACAACGGTAACCTTATTTACCTCATTAATCAAGACATGTTGAAATTTACAGTATCCGATGCAGATTCAACTGAAATAGTAGTACAAGAACAAGATTATACCAAATATTCTGCAAACTACACAGTACCATTTGAAACAGGAAATTATACTGTAAGCATGAAAGAGGACACATCATCAGGATGGGTAAATTTACCAAACTTAACAGTCATAAACGCAACACTTGAAAACGATGTGCCTCCTGTACCTGGAACATACACTGACTTGCAGGCAAAAATAAACAAACTCAAAGACGGTGAAGTATTAAACCTCACATATGACTTCGCATACAACCAAGAAATAGACGGAGACAGGTTCCCAGAAGGAGTAGTTATCAACAAAAACATTATAATCAACGGTAACGGCTTTACCATCAGCGGAAACAACTCCAAACGTGTATTTAAAATTGGTGACGGTTCAGCTGAAATCAATGTAAACTTAAACAACATTACATTTGCTAACGGTAACTCCAGCGACAATGGTGGAGCTATTTACAGCGCACCTAAAACCAGCATTGCCATTGACAACTGTAACTTCACAAACAACCTGGCAGAAACCGGTGGCGCAATATACAGTGCATCTGCTAACACAAATATTACCAACTCTAAATTTGAAAACAATATTGCAAAAGCAGGTTCACAATCCAATGCAGCATTATTTGATGAGTCAAAAGTATACTTGGATAAAAACACTATCAATAAGGATCAAGCTGAAATTTACTTATCAAAATCCGCATTGCTTTCCAAATCCAATGTTACAGTAATGGGTAATGAAACCATAACAGCAGCCAGCCCTAACGTTAATCTGACTGCAGTCATCTATGATGACAGCGGCAACTTGATTTACGATGATTCCGTGGACTTCACTGTCACCCAGATAGACGGAAACTATAAAAAAGAAATCAAAGCCGAAGCAGGTTCTGCAAATTACAATGCAACCGATGTCCTCCCAGGACTCGGAACATATCTCATCAGCATGAAATCTAATGTTGACAGCGACCTCATATTCAACAACATCAAAACAGCAATCATCGAATATAAAGCAGAAACCAAAATCAATGTAACCGTTGATGGAGATTCAACCTATCCTAACGCTACAGTAACCATTACAACCAATGCTGATGGTAACTACACCGTTAAAATAGGAAACACTACCAAAGTGGTTGAACTTAAAGCAAACACTCCAACCGTAGTGAATGTCAACGGAGCAACTCCTGGCGACAACCAAGTGGTAAATGTTACATTCCATGGAACCGGAGCATACTATTCTGCTGTCAACGACACAGAAACCATCAACATCAAAAAGGCAACTCCAAAATTGAATGTGACTGTCAACAAGGAAAACTATCCTAATGATGTTCACATCAATGTTACCAGTGATGTTGACGGGAAGGTTGAAGTGAAAGTCGGAAACGTTACCAAAATCGTTGATGTCAAGGCAGGCGTGACCCAGGAGGTCATCATTGATAATGCAAATGTCGGAGACAATCAGCTGGTTAATGTGACTTATATTGAAAATGAAAACTGCACAAGTGCTTTTAACGACACCAATAAGGTAAACATCAAAAAGTACACACCAAAAATCAATGTAACAATGAATTCCGATGAGTATCCTGCAAGCATCAACGTCACATCCGATGTGACAGGCGAATACACAATTAAAGTCGGAAACATAACCAAAAAGGTCAAACTTGAGAAAGGCAAACCTCAGATGATTACACTTGAGGGTCTCGCACCTAGCGAAACTCCTTATAAGGTTAATGTTACTTCCGATGAAAACCCTGATTACTATGCCTCATTCAACGATACAGTTGAAATTAAAGTGGCCAAAGGTACACCAATACTTGAAGTGGCAACCGAAGAGGTCAACCACTATCCTAATGTTGTTGTAAACATTACTTCAGATGCAAACGGTACGGTCAATGTTACAATCCATCTTGATGATGGAAAATCAGTGACCAAACAGGTTAACGTCACTGCAGGTGAAACCGTCAGCGTTCCGTTTGAAGGCATATCCCCATCAAAAACTGAAGACGGATATCTGGTTGAGGCAACCTATCTTGAAAATGACATGTACAACAGTGTAACCGAGCCTGTACCACTGCATGTCTATCCGGCTAATGCTACCCTGAATGTGACTGCAGATGCGGTTCAAGGTGAAAACTCAACCATAACAATCAAGGTTCCTGAAAATGCGACAGGTAATGTGACCGTTACAATCGACGGTAAAAACTACACAGGAACCATCAAAAACGGCACCGCTACAATCACTGGTCCTGTACTTCCTAGTGGAGACACTCCGGTGAACGTCACATACACAAGCGACACCCCGAACTACAGCAGCAAAACAGTTCCTGCAACAATCCATGTAAAGTCTGTCGATACAGATGTCAAGGATATGAAACGTGGATGGAACAGTCCATACGATTATCAGACAACACTTATTGATGAAAATGGTAAAGGAATTGCAGGCAGAAACATTACAATTACAGTCAACGGAAAACAGTACAATGTAACAACCGACAGCAACGGTGTTGCAAAATTAACCCAATCCAAGCTTGATGTTGGACAATACAATGTGACTGTTACAAATCCTGTAACCGGACAAAACAAGACTGCAAAAATCACTATTGTTGCAAGAATACTTGAAAACAAGGACCTTACAAAAGATTATGAAGATCCAAACCACTACACAGTTCTTGCAATCGGTGATGACGGAAACGCTGCAGGCGCAGGTGAGATTGTTGTTATTGAAACCAACGGTGTGAAATACAAAATCAAAACAGATGCAAAAGGTCATGCAACATTACCTATACACCTTATCCCTAAAAAATACGACATTTCAGCAACATACAAGGGATACACTGTCAAAAACAAACTGACTGTAAAACAGGTAATGAAAGTGGCTTCAGTGAAAATCAAAAAGACCGCCAAAAAGCTTGTGCTTAAGGCAACACTAAAATACTCAAACGGCAAGGCAATTAAAGGCAAAGTCATTAAACTTAAATTTAGAGGCAAAACCTACAAGGCCAAAACCGACTCAAAAGGTGTTGCAAAAGTAACTGTTAAAAAGAATGTAATCCAAAAGCTCAAAAAAGGCAAAAAATACACAATCCTTGCAATTTACATCCATGACAATGTAAAAGGTAAAGTGACCGTTAGAAAATAAGGATTCCATAATCCTTATTTATTTTTTTATTTTTTTCAAATTCACCTTAAAATCACCAAAAAACTAAAAGTTTATTAATGACATTAAACTAAAAGTATAATATTATCATATCACTGGATGATAATTGTTATTTTCACATTCCATGTTACTAGTATTTATGGGCTTTTTTAATACTAGGTAGCTGATAACATGGATTAATACCCAGACTACTTATTAAGAGGTTATATAATGCAAAGATCAAGAGGATTGAAAAGTAGATCAAGAAAAAAAATGACTAAAGTACAAAGACCGGGAAGAACTAACCCAATTACCAACAGGCTCCAAAAATTTGAAGAAGGAGATTTAGTTCACATTACTATTAACCCATCCATCCAAAAAGGACAACCTGCACCTAGATTCCACGGTAAAACCGGTAAAATCACTGGTCAAAAAGGTAAAGCATACATCGTATCCTTAAAAGATGGTAACAAAGCAAAAGAGTTAATAGTAAGACCTGATCACTTAAAATTACAAAACTGATTTCTATGATTGGAAAAGAAGTTATCGAAAGCGAACCTATACCAAGCTCAAAGGTCAAAGAGATACTTGAAGAGTATGCCGAAGACCATGAATTGAACTATGAGCAAAATCTTACCCTGAATCATCTTGCAAGATTCAAAAGGTATTCAGTTGAGGATGCCGAAGAGATATATCAAAAGCTTCAGGATGAATTTGGCCTAAGAGACAAGGTCGCTGCACATATTGTTGATTTGGTTCCTCAGGATTTGGCTGACATGAGACTTATTTTCGCTAAAGAGCCAACCAAAACCACCAAAGAGGATATGGAAAAAATCCTCGAAATGCTTGAACAATATGACTACATAGAATAGTATCAATACTATTCACCCTTTTTTATTTATTATAATGATTATAAATTCAATATAATTTAAACCGACACCACTCAAAAATATTTTCAACAACTGAAAATCTAGATGAAATTTCCACTTTTTTTAGATATCTTTATTATAGTTAAAATCAATATTTATAAATAAGTTTATATTATAACCCAAATGTTATAATAAAAAAAACAATAGTGAGTGATAAATATGGATAATAGAAATAGAAATGAAAATAAACCAACAGTGAAAAAAGAGGAAAATGCTGTTGTGCTTGATTATCTTAGTCGGGGGTATGTCAAATCCGACATGTCCAAATTCGGTGGCAAACCTATTGCTCAAGCTATTGGTACAGAAAAATTCACTTTACTTGAATTAGCTCCTAAAAATGGCGTTGATTTAGAGATTCAGGATACAGTATACATCGGTAAAGGTAAAAGAGACAAGATTTACAGAGTTCTTGGCAAGCTGGATTATGAAAACCTTACCGCAACCAGCAGAATCGAACTGGACTATGCCATTCGTGACATTGTTGAGGCTAATGAAGAAAAATTTGTTGAATTCTTTAACACTGCAGATTCAGTAAGTACAAGAATGCATTCACTTGAACTGATTCCTGGAATCGGTAAGAAATACATGTGGGACATCATCAAGGCAAGAGAAAAACCTTTTGAAAGTTTCAAGGACATTTCCGAAAGACTTCCTACATTAGCTGATCCTGCAGGAATGATTGTTAACCGTGTAAAACAAGAACTTGACACTACCAAACCAAAAAGAGGCAAAAACAAGTATTACCTATTTACACAACCTCCTAGAGCTTCCAGAAGATAAGTGATAAATTGACTAGTGAAAATTCCCAATCATTGTCCAAACAGACCAAGGATATCTTAAACGAAAATGGGATTAAGTTAAACAGAAACTTAGGTCAGAACTATCTCATTGACAGAAACAAAAGAGACCAGATTATTGATTTTGGAGATATCTCAAAGGACGATGTGATTCTTGAGATTGGAACGGGAATTGGAACTCTGACAATTGAACTTGCAAAAAGAGCTAAAAGAGTCATAGCCATCGAACAGGATTCAAAGATTTCAGAAATCCTGGCTAAACGACTGAAAACCGAAAAGATAGATAATGTAGAATTGATTAATGATGATGCATTGAAGGTGGATTTTCCCCCATTCAACAAAATCATCTCCAACCTACCTTATCAGATTTCATCACCCATCACATTTAAGTTTCTTGATTATGATTTTGATTTGGCCATTTTAATGTATCAGAAGGAATTTGCCCAGCGCATGAACGGCGAGGTGGGATCCAAAAACTATTCAAGGCTTTCGGCAATGCTTTATTTCAAGTGCGATGTTGAAATGCTCAGTGATGTGAGCTGTGAAAGCTTTATTCCTAAGCCTCAAATCGACTCAAGCGTTGTGAAACTGACACCTAAGGAGAATAAAATTCCGGATGATGAGTTTAAAATCTATTCCAAATTCACAAGGGCGCTTTTCCAGCACAGGAACAAAAAAATCAAGAATGCCCTGGTTGATTCAAGACACATCATCGGAAATGTTGACAAGAAAGTCCTCAAAAAGAGGCTGAACTGCATTGAGAACGAGATGATTATTGATTATCTTAAAAAAAGGGTTGTAGTGCTTACACCCGAAGAGATTCTTTTTATTTCACAAAATCTATACCCGCTGTTTAAGGAGTGATACAATGGCCGACTTTAAGCTTAATTTTGATGACAATGTATATGTTCCCGCCGAGGACTCATACCTTCTTGCAGACAACCTTGAAATAAATGAAGGTCAAAGCGTTTTGGAGATTGGAACAGGCTCCGGAATCGTTGCAATGTATGCCTCAAAACTAACAAATAATATAACAGTCACCGACATCAATTTTGATGCCTGTGAGCTTGCAAGGAAAAATTTCGAGGAAAACGGCATCGAAGGCATTGAGATTCTGTTTGGAAATCTCTTTGAGCCTGTTGGAAATAGAAAGTTTGATGTAATTTTATTCAATACTCCATATCTTCCTACCGAAGATGGTGATGTTATTGATGACACTTTAAATTATGCATTCGATGGTGGATTAAATGGAAGAAAAGTCATAGATATGTTTTTAGATGAAGTGGAAAATCATTTAAATGATGGCGGAATCGTGCAGATGATACAGTCCTCACTTTCAGGTAATGAAGAAACCCTTGACAGGTTTGATGAAATGGGTTTCATTTCAGAAATAAAAGCCTCAGAACACTTCTTTTTTGAGGATATCACATTGATTAATGCTTACAAAATATAACAGAAGGTGAAAAATATGGAACAATGGAAATTATCAATTTTAATCGGAATAGTCTTAATAATTCTTGCAGTATTGTTTGCAATATTGAGACGAGGCATAACAATCTGGACAGTGCTGATTATCATACTGGCAGTGGTTGACATTGCTGTAGGACTGTTAAGAAAAAGGAAGGAGAATTAGAATTCTCCATCAAAAACAAGTTTTGCAGGGCCTTCCATGAAAGCGCCCAATTTATCTTCTTTTTCATATACATTGAATTTAAGATCCCCTCCAGGCAGGTGAAGAAGAACTTCACTTTCAAAGAGTCCGAGCTTATAGCCTGAAATGGCAGTTGAGGTTGCACCGGTTCCGCATGCAAGTGTAACTCCAGCACCACGTTCCCAGGTTCTCATCTTACCCTCGTTTTTTGATATGACCTCTACAAAGTGGACATTGATTTTTTCAGGGAACACCTCATGAGCCTCAATGGCCGGACCGTACTTGTCTATGTCGATTTCGTCAACATCATCGACAAATATTATCGCATGAGGGTTTCCGACACTTATTGCTGTAACGTTGAAAGTGGTATCTACCACTTCAAGTTCGCCGTCGAGGAATTCATCCTCATCTGAGGTCATTGGGATTTCCGGAGTCTTGAATGTGGAAAGTCCCATGTCAACCTTGAAAAGCACCGGTTCATCACCGTCGAGTGTTATCTCGATTGTTTTTATTCCCGCACGTGTTTCAACAGTCATTTTTTCCTGTTTTAAGATGCCTTTACGATAGACAAAGTCCCCAAAGCATCTTATTCCATTTCCGCACATTTCAGCTTCACTACCGTCAGGATTGAACATTCTGTATCCTATGTCAGCCACTTCAGACGGTTCAACGAACAGTACTCCGTCCCCTCCGACACCAAAGTTTCTGTGACATAGGATTCTGCATGCTTCCGGCTTGTCGGCTTCCGGTATGACCTCACCGTCGAATTCGTTGATTATCGGGAAATCGTTTCCTATCCCGTGCATTTTTGAAAATTTTAATCCTTTTAAATCAAGCATGTTATCATCCTATTTCAAGTGTGGTGGGATGCTTTGTTTTGCATAGAGGTCTTCGAATGTTTCCCTTTCACGTACAACACTGCATTTTCCGTCGGTTACCAATACTTCAGATGCAAGTGGACGGGAGTTGTAATGGGATGCCATTGTAAATCCGTATGCTCCGGCATTCAGGATTCCTAAAACATCACCCTCTTCAACGTCAGGCATTGGCCTGTCACGTGCGAAAAGGTCTCCTGATTCACATACGTTTCCTGCAATGTCAACTTCCTGGGTGTTTGGAGCATCCATTCTGCTTGCATCCACTATGTGGTGGTATGAATCATACATTGCAGGCCTTAAGAGTGTGTGGAAACCTGCATCGACACCGATGAATTTGCGGTAGCTTTGTTTTACGCTGTTTACTGTAACTAAAAGCACACATGCGTCAGCCACTAGGTATCTTCCAGGTTCAAGATACATTGTAGGGTTTCCCATGTCATACTGTTCGAGTTTTTCCTTAAATAATTCTATGTTCACCTGTGCGAATTTGTCAAGGTCAAGTAGTTTTTCCTCAGGAGTGTATGGAACGCCGACTCCTCCACCGAAGTCAACGAACTCAAAGTCGATTCCGGCTTCCTCATGGACCTTTCCGGCAATGTCCATTGTTGACTCGATTGCAAGTTTGAACGGTTCAGGGTCCAAAATACCTGATCCGATGTGTGAGTGCATACCGATTGGGTTGAATCCAAGCTCTTTTGCCATCTCATATACTTCAACAGCCTCATTGTCCATTATACCGAATTTGCTCATTACACCACCGGTGATACAGTGGTCGTGGTGTCCGGCACCCACCATTGGGTTTACCCTGAATGATATTTTCAATCCTTCCGGATCAACCATTTTGGCGAGCCTTTTAAGTGCTGATACTGAGTCGATGTTTAGGACCGCACCCTCATCGTGGACGAATTTGAGCTCGTCGTTTGTGATGTTGTTTCCTGTAAACAGGATTCTGTCACCTGAAAATCCGAGCATTTTTGAAATGTGAACCTCACCCGGTGAAACTGCATCGATACAGCATCCTTCAGACTCCAATATTTTCATGACCGCAAGGTTGGTGTTGGCCTTGCATGCGTAAAACACTTTGAAATCAGGATAGTATTTTGAAAATGTTGAGTGGAACTTATTGTAATTGTCCCTTATTCTATTCTCATCCATTACATAGGTTGGAGTTCCGAATTCTTCTGCAATATCCACTGCATCTGCGCCACCGATGTCAAGGTGGTTTTTGTCGTTTACTTTAATATTCAAATCCATAATCTAAACTCCTTAAAAAAGTTACATTATAATTATAATTATTGACTTGTTTTTATTTAAAAGTAATCAAGGAAAGGATTTTTCCGATGAAAAATGAAAAAATGTTTAAAAAATATTTTTTAAAGTTAATATCATGAAAAGAGATTACGGACTTACAATGAGAGGAATTATCAAAAACAGTGAAGGTGAAATACTAATCCTTAAAAGGCATCCGAAAAGCCGTACCGACCCCGACACATGGGAACTTCCCGGAGGAAAAGTGGAAAATGGTGAGTTTTTTGATGATGCTCTTGTTCGAGAGATTAAAGAGGAAACCAATCTTGACTGTAAGGTGGGAGACCTTGCAATAGCCATACAGCACGATTATCCTTATAAAAGGACTGTGCAGATGATAATGTATCTGGAGGATGTTGAAGGTGAGTTTAAGATTAGCGATGAGCATACCGATGGAAGATATGCTTCCATTGATGAACTCAAGACTTTAACATTGTCAAGTTGTCTTGAAAAGGTATTGAAAGAGAAGGAAGAGAAACTTTAGATAGTGAAACTCTTATAACCTAAAAGAACAATTAATAATAATTAGTGATGAGATGATTTTGTACCAAAAGAAGTATCAAGAAAAACCATTCAAAGATTATTAGACGAAAGGGACAGAATCAATGCTGAAAAAAGAGAAGAGTATAGGAAAAAACACTTCAAAAATTATAAAGAAGAATAGTTAAATAACTATTCTAAAATTTCATCTAAAGCCTTTACGAATTCATCGATTTCAGCTTTGGTAATTGTCAATGGAGGTACAAACCTCAAGACATTGCCTGCGGTGCAGTTGATTAAAAATCCTGCTTCACGCAATTTGTCAACGTATTCGGCACCTGGCTTGGTGAGTTCCAATCCGACCATCAGACCTTTACCTCTAACATCAGCGATGA